>JAITHG010000265.1 GCA_031280075.1 Eubacteriales Family XIII. Incertae Sedis bacterium
ATGAACGCGCGAAACGACGAAGAGCCTAGGTTGATGCTGT
Source organism: Eubacteriales Family XIII. Incertae Sedis bacterium (assembly GCA_031280075.1). Next base: position 41 of record JAITHG010000265.1, read on the forward strand.
TGCGCTGTCCCCTGTGCATTTGCTGCCCTGCCTTTCTTGCCTCTATTGTATAGGAAAGCGGCAGGTTTCGCCAGCCGAAGCGGAAAGGAGACGAGACAAAAAGGGTTTGCCTTTACAGCGCCAGGCTTGCGTGGGCGTCCAGTTCCAGCCCGTCCCGCACGCCTGCCTTGTAGTCGAAGGCGGCGGCGCAGGCGACCATGGCGGCGTTGTCCGTGCAGTAGACGGGGGAGGGGACGTGCAGGGCGACGCCCTGCCCTGCGCAGACTTCTGCTACGCGGGTGCGGATGCGGCTGTTCGACGCGACCCCGCCGCCCATCGTCATGGTGCGGTACCCCGTCCGCAGCAGGGCGGCGCGCGTCTTCTCGGCGAGCACGTCCGCAACGGACTCCTGGAAGGATGCCGCCACATCGGCGGCATTCGCCTCCCTGCCTGCCTGCCGCTCCGTGTTCAGGTAGTTCAGGACGCCTGTCTTGATGCCGCTGAAGCTGAAGTCGAGGCTGCCCTCCTCGAGCAGGACGCGCTTGAAGGGGATGCCCGCCGCATCGCCCTCCTTCGCCAGCGCATCCACCTTCGGACCGCCCGGATAGCCGAGCCCCAGCACGCGCGCGACCTTGTCGAAGGCTTCGCCCGCCGCATCGTCCCGCGTATGCCCGAGCACGGCGAAATCCTGCCAGGAGCGCACGTCGATGAGGTCGGTGTGCCCGCCAGAGACGACGAGGGCGAGGAAGGGCGGTGCAAGCCCCGGATGCTCGAGGCAGGCGGCACAGATATGCCCCTTGATGTGATGGACGCCCACCAAGGGGATCCCGGCGGCAAAGGACAGCGCCTTGGCGGTCGAAAGCCCGATGAGCACAGCACCGACAAGCCCCGGTCCCTTCGTGACGCCGATGAGGTCGACATCCGGGAGACCAAGCCCTGCCTCCGCAAGGGCAGTGTCCACGACGGCGTTGATCTGCGTCAGGTGGTGCCGGGAGGCGATCTCTGGCACCACGCCCCCAAAGACCGCATGCACGTCGATCTGGGAGCTGATGACGTTCGAAAGCACCCTGCTCCCGTCCGCCGTCACAGCCGCCGCCGTCTCGTCGCAGCTCGTCTCGATGCCCAGTGTGATGAATGCCTGTCCCTTCATATCGTATAAGCCCCTGCCTACTCCTGTCCCTCGTGATCTGCCGCGTCCTGCGGTCTGTCATACTTCCACATGACCGCAGCGTCCTCGTTGTTATCCTCATAGTAATTGAGCCTGTACCCGGCGACGCGGAAACCGAATTTTTCATAGAGGGCAAGGGCGGCGGCGTTCGAACGGCGCACCTCGAGCGTGAAGCGGTTTGCGCCTGCCATCCGCGCCTGGTTCAGCCCCTCGAGCATGAGCATGGTCGCGATGCCCTGCCTGCGCCAGCCAGCGTCCACGGCGAAGGTCATGATGTGGCACTCGTCCAGTACGACCAAGTAACCGATGTAGCCGATGACCGTGCCCTTCGTCTCCGCAATGAGCCAGGTCGAGAGGGCGTTTCCGCCCAGATCGTTCTGAAAGGCAGAGCGCGGCCAAGGCTGCGAAAAGCACTGCTGATCCAATGCCCATAGGGTGTCCACATCCTCAACCCTGCCGCGCCGGATGCGGATCCAGTTGCGGATGGCATTCTGGCTCCCCTTGCCCGTCCCCGTGTCTGCGCCCGTCCCCATGCCTAGCCTTCCTGCCCGGCTTCGGAACGCTCGGCAGCGCGCCGTTCGTCGAGCTTGCGCTGTGCTTCCGCCTTGCGCATGTAGACCGGCTCGAGCCTTCGGTAGTCCGTCGCCCTGCCGAAAGCCCTGGCCCAGCGCAGCACGTTCTCGGCCTCCCTGCCGAGTTCCGGGTGAAGGGCGAAGGGCAGCCCGCCTAGCGCGTCCTGTATCTGATCCTTGAAGACAGGCAGACCGTCCCCGCAGAACAGAATGGGGGCGGGACAGGCCGCCCCTTTCAGCGCTTCGAGAAAGTCGCCCGGGTCATGCGCCGCGCCGGGCACGAGCGTCTCGATGCCGGCGGAGAGCCGGTACGCGCCCGCGTACATCTGCGAACGCCGCGCGTCGAAGACGGGGCAGACGATGGGGGCTGGCCCCTTGCCTACGGCGATGCCGCCCGACTGGCGTTGCACGTGGTACACGAAGGTCTCGAGGGTCGGGACGCTGATCGGCATCAACCCTGTAGCCTGACAGAGCGCGCGAACGGTCGAGACGCCGATGCGGATGCCCGTAAAGGAACCGGGGCCTGCAGAGACCGCCAGCGCGTCGAGCTCGGACAGCTCCGACCCCGCTGCGTCGAGCACCGTCCGGACGAGGGGGAGCAGGCAGGACAGATGGCGCAGCTCGCCGTCCCCCTGCGCGGAGAAAACCCTCTCCTGCGACCCGGACGCGCCTGCCCCTGCAGATTCATCGCCCAGAAGCGATAAAGCGACGGAGGCAACCGGCCCTGAAGTTTCGATGGCAAGCAGCCTCGCGTATGCCCTCGGCTCAGCCATGAGCACCCCCGTCCTGCCGCCCTGCATCCCCGGCTGCCGGACAGCCCTGCGACCCGTCCACAGAGCCGCCGCCAGGCAGTCCCCGCAGCGTCTCCACGTCTCGCAAAGACGCATCGCCGCAGTGCTGTAGCCGGATGCGCACCGCGCCCTCCGGCAGGCATTCGTCGATCATGTCCGCCCATTCTACGACAGTGATGCCGCCGCCGAAAAAATAGTCCTCATAGCCGAGTTCGTCGAGCTCAGATACGTCTCCGAGCCTATATACATCAAAGTGGTAGAGCGGCAGCCGTCCACCTCCGTATTCGTGGATGAGCGCAAACGTGGGGCTTGTCACCTCGTCCGTGACGCAGAGCCCCGCCGCGATGGCGCGGGTGAGCGTCGTCTTGCCCGCACCGAGGTCGCCCGTCAGCGCGACGACATCCCCGGGCGCAAGCGTCCGCCCGAGCGCCTCCCCGTATTCCATCAGTTGTTTCAGCGTCATGTGCGCCATTTCTGCACCGCTCTGCCCATTCCGTCCTCTGTTTTCTGCTCGAGCATCCACCCGTCCCACTCCGGGGAATCGTCATGGAGACCGGTGCACCGCAAATGCACCGCCTCCCGCCTGAATCAGCATTGTAGCATATTTTTGCCCGTCCTGCTCGTTCCCGCCTTTCCCGGCATGGTATAATGGTATCCATGCCGCTGCCGCACAGGGCGACTTAGCGCGTCAGGGGACAGCGAGCATTAAAGAGGAAACTGGAATATGGACACAGAAAACGAAACATTGCACATCGAAGACGGCATGCTGCATATCGACGGTATGAGCGCAGCCGAGCTTGTGGCGCGCCACGGCACGCCGCTATACGTCCTCTCGCGCTCCGCCCTGGCAAAACGCATCGCAGAGCTGCGCACCGACGTGCTGGACAGATATCCGAACACGCGCGCCGCCTACGCGAGCAAGGCCTTTCTCTGCATTGCCATGTGCGAGATCATCGAAGAGGAGGGCTTGGCGCTCGACGTGGTATCAGGCGGAGAGCTTTACACCGCGATGAAAGCGGGATTCCCTGCGGAGCGCATCGAATTCCACGGCAACAACAAACTGCCCGAGGAGCTGGAGATGGCGATCGGCTACGGTGTCGGGCGCATCATCATCGATGCCCCTGACGAGCTTAGGATCATCGAGGAAATCGCCGCACGGCAAGGTCGGAAACCCTCGATTCTCTTCCGCATCAACCCGGAGGTGGAAGCGAATACGCACACGCACATCTCCACTGGCTTCAAGGGTTCGAAGTTCGGCTTCGCCCCTGACGGGGAGCAGACGCTTGCCCTGCTGGCAGCGGCCTCCGCCTCGGAGCACGTAGACCTGCTGGGCATCCACTGCCACGTCGGTTCACAGCTCTTCGACAAGGACAGCCACCTCGGCGCCCTCGCCACGATGCTGCACACCATCAAGGAGGCGAGGGATCAGCTTGG
>JAITHG010000298.1 GCA_031280075.1 Eubacteriales Family XIII. Incertae Sedis bacterium
AGCGAGAGCATGCGCGCACTCGCCTCCATCAAGAGCGAAAACCAGCGGCGGCAGCGCATCTTCGGCGAATGCGATGTCAACAACATCAACCAGTACATGAAGCTGTTCAAGCAGGGCGGGACGAAGATTCCCCTGCCACACCTCTTCATCATCTCCGACGAGTTTGCAGAACTGAAAAAAGAACAGCCCGACTTCATGAGCGAGCTCGTCACCACAGCGCGCATCGGACGAAGCCTCGGTGTCCACCTGATCCTTGCCACCCAGAAACCCTCCGGCGTGGTGGATGACCAGATCTGGAGCAACTCCAAATTCAAGCTGGCCTTGAAAGTGCAAAACGAGTCGGACAGCAACGAGGTGCTGAAGACACCGGATGCCGCCCGCATCACGATACCGGGCAGGGCGTACCTGCAGGTCGGCAACAATGAGATCTACGAATTGTTCCAGTCTGCCTGGAGCGGCGCGACCTATAGCGAGGAAGAGGTGGAGAAGGGCTTCGACAACCGCGTCTACCTGATGAACAACCTCGGGCAGGGCGAACTGCTCAACGAGGATCTCAGCGAGACGGCGGGTACGCCGGAAAGTTCCCTGACGCAGCTTGACGTGGTCGTATCCTATATAAAGGAAGTCTATGACGGGCTGGCGGAGGAAGCGGTCGAGCGCCCGTGGCTGCCGTCCCTGCCGCACCATATCGTCAGCGGGCACATCCAGGCAACTGCGGCGGCACCGGCGGACGAATACAACCTGTCCTGCGCCTTCGGCATGATCGACATCCCCGACGAGCAGCGCCAGTGCGAAGCGGTGCACGACTTTCTCGCAGACGGCAACTTCGCGGTGCTGGGCGCTCCCGGCTTCGGTAAATCGACGGTCATCACGACCTTTGCGATGTCGCTCGCCGCCGCCAACACGCCTAAAAACCTGAGCTATTATATCCTCGACCTGGGCAATTCGGCGCTCATCCAGCTGAAGGATCTCCCCCACACAGCGGATTACGTCACCTACGACCAGGAAGAGAAATTCCGGAAGCTGACGCGCATCCTCCTGGACGAGCTCTCACGACGCAAGCAGCTCTTCGCCAAGGAGAGCGCCATCAACTTCAGGATGTACAACCAGGTCGCATCGGAGCGGATCCCTGCCATCATCCTCTTTGTGGACAACTACGACGTGGTGCGCGAGATCCCGATCGAGCTTGATGAATTCTTCATCCGGCTGACCCGCGACGGGGTCGGCGTGGGCATCTACACCGTCATCAGCGCCACGTCCACCTCCATGGTGCGCTATGCGGTACTGAACAATTTCAAGAACAAAATCTCCCTGTTCATGTTCGACACGGCGGAGATCCGCAATGTCGTCGGCCGCTCGAGCTACGACCTGCCGGAGGTGCGGGGGCGCGCGATGGTGGCGATGTCGGGTGTCAATGTCATGCAGTGCTTCCTGCCTGCCCCCTTTGAGAACGAGATCGACTACGCCAAAGAGATCGGGGGGACGATCGCCGCCTTCCAGGCGCTCTACCCCGACCCCGCCGCCGGGCGCATCCCGATGCTGCCGGACGTTGTCACGCTGCGGGATATTTCCGGCAGCGTGGACAGTGTGGACGGTGCGGACGGTGCAGACGAGCAGGGGCGCGGGCAGGAGACTTTGGTGCCGCTCGGGCTGGACGCGGAAGAAGTGCTGCCGCAGCATCTCGACCTGCGGGTGAGCAAGCACTTGGTGGTCGGAAAACCTAAGACCGGCAAGACCAACGCTCTGAAAATCATCCTACGAATGACGGAGGCGATGGAGGGACAGCGCTTTATCGTGGACACGTCCTCTCTTGAGCTGCGGGACTTCGCGCGAGAAGAGGACGTGTACGCATCCGAAGCAAGCGAGGTGGAGAGCTTCTGTGAAGCCATGCAGTCCCTCGTAGATGCGCGGAAGAAATCCTTCGAGGCGGATGCGGACGGGATGCGCCCCAAGGAGTTTTATTCGAAGTTCCCGAAGGTCTGCCTCATCATCGACGACGGGGACAGCTTCCTGCGCATCTTCAGCGACAAGGAGCGCGAGATGGGAGACTTGGTTGCAGGCTTCCTCGAGGTGGGCGGGACGGCGGTGACGAGCCTGCACCCCAACGGGCTTCGGGGCTACAGCGACGTTGCCGGCATCCTGAAGGAGGTCCAGAGCGGGCTGGTTTTGGGCAACCCGAACGACCAGTCCATCTTCGAGTACTACGACCGCCGCACCAAAGCGGAGAACGGGATCGGTTATCTCTGCGGCAACGGCGAGCCGCTACGGATCAAGCTGCCGTTGGTGTAGGACTCTTTGGGACTCTTTAGGACTCTTTATCAGTATGAAATGGTAAGCGGAAATGCGCAACTTGACTTTTTCTCTAAAACCGACCATAATAAGATCGCATCGAATATTAGCCGAAAGGAGTTTTGTCCATGGCATATATCAACCGCGATATTGAGGCTACTATAATTGAAGCGACAAAATCTTACGCCGCATTAATGATCACGGGCTCTCGGCAGGTTGGCAAGTCTACGACTTTGCGCTACCTTGCCGAACCTACCCGCACGGAAATAAGCCTTGACGATTTAGAAATGCGCCGGATTGCCCAAACTGACCCGGAGTTATTTCTGTCCATGCACAAGCCGCCGCTTTTGATTGATGAGGTACAGTACGCGCCACAGCTTTTTTCTCGTGTGAAGATTGAGATAGACAACGGGGCTGCCCCTGGAAGCTATTGGATGACCGGGTCACAGCCGTTTTGCTTGATGGAACTGGCGCAGGAATCCCTCGCGGGTCGCGTCGCCATTTTGCATATGACTTCGCTGTCTCAGCGCGAAATCTACGGCGGGGAGTGCAAAGAACCGTTTTCGCTTGACCTTGCAGCCCTTTCCGAACGCAAGACAGGCAGAACGCCCACCACCGTATCCGAACAGTTTGAGCGGATTTGGCGCGGCTCGCTGCCGGGACATATCAGCGGCAAATTCCCCGCCCGCGAGCTTTTCTATTCAAGCT
>JAITHG010000193.1 GCA_031280075.1 Eubacteriales Family XIII. Incertae Sedis bacterium
ATGAGGATGCCGGCAAGCACCTGTACGGTGTGGACATCCTCCTCAACGCGACCCCGATGGGCATGGCTGGCATCGATGCACAGTTCCGCAGTTTCGGATTCTTGGACGCGCTCCCAAAGCATGCCCTCGTCTACGATCTCATCTACGAGCCGTCCGAGACGAATCTCCTGAAGGCAGCGAGGCAAAAGGGGCTCGCAACGGAAAACGGTCTGTCCATGCTGGTAGGTCAAGGCATCCTGTCAGAGGAGCTTTTTCTGGGGCACAGCCTGGATCGGCAGCTTGGTGCCGCGCTCTTGGCAGCGCTGTCCAAGGAGGCGGACGGACGGCGCGCACGTTGACATCGCCCACACATGGCGTATAATAGTAATAAGAATATCACCCCGGCGGCAACTGTCGGAGGTTTTTTTTCAGAAGGCGAAAAGGAAAGTCAATGATCATCATTCTAAAGGAAAACGCGACAGAGGAACAGATCGCCGGGCTGCATGCGGCGATGACAGCGCACGGGCTTGTCGTGCAGGACATCAAGGGCGAGAGCAAGCGCATGATGGGGCTTGCCGGAGATACATCCGGGCTCTCGGCGGAAGGATTGGAGCGCTACGAGTTCGTAGATCACGTCATGAAGGTGTCCGAGCCGTACAAGCTTTCCGGAAGAAATTTCCATCCTGCTGACACAGTCGTGCAGGTGAATGGGGGCGTTCGCATCGGCGGAGGCAACTTCGCCGTCATGGCGGGACCGTGCAGCATCGAGGGCGAGGAGCAGATACTCTCCATAGCGCGTGACGTGAAGCGGTCGGGGGCGCAGTTTTTGCGGGGTGGGGCGTTCAAGCCGCGCTCTTCGCCGTATTCTTTTCAGGGCTTGGGGCTGGACGGGCTGGAGCTGATGAAGATCGCCCGGGAGAAGACCGGGCTTCCGATTGTGACAGAGATCATGTCAACAGATCACCTTGACGTGTTTGAGCGGGACGTGGACATCATTCAGGTGGGTGCGCGCAACATGCAAAACTTCTCGCTGCTGCGCGAAATCGGAGGGCTTGGAAAGCCGGTGCTGCTGAAGCGCGGTCCTTCGAGCACCATCGAGGAACTGCTCATGGCAGCGGACTACATCCTCGTCGAGGGCAGGAGCCAGGTCATCCTGTGCGAGCGGGGCATTCGCACGTTCGAGACTGCGACGCGCAACACGCTGGATGTCTCGGCTGTCCCTGTTCTAAAGAAGAAGTCGCACCTGCCCGTCGTGGTGGATCCCTCGCACGGGACGGGCTACTGGGATCTCGTCTTCCCGATGGCTCTGGCCTCCGTCGCGGCGGGCGCGGACGGGTTGATCATCGAGGTGCACAACCAGCCGGAGTGCGCACTCTGCGACGGGCAGCAGTCCATCACGCCGGCGCTGTTCGACAAACTCATGCAGCACATTGCTGCGCTGCGTAGCACGCTCAGCGCGCTGGGCACAGCATCGTAAGGTAGAGCACCCGCAGCGCAGACCCGACAGACACGACGACAAGCACAGAGGAGAAACAAGATGACATCAGAACAGGAAATCAGCAGGCTCAGGGAAGGCATCGACTCTATCGATACGCAGATCGTCCAGCTCTTCGAAAAGCGTATGGGCATCTCTAAGGAGATCGGCGACTTCAAGCGCGAGCACAACATGGCGATCTATGACGCTGGCCGTGAACAGAAAGTGGTCGAGAAGGCGACGGCGCTCGTCCCGGAGCAACTGGGTGGGGAGGTGACGCTGCTCATGCGCTCGCTCATGGCGCTGGCACGCGAATACCAGCGCAGCCTCCTGTTTACGAATGACGAGGACTTCCTGCCTCCGCCTGCCGCCCCGAAACGCAATGGCGTTAAGGTCATGTTCCAAGGGGCGCGCGGCGCATGGAGCATGCAGGCCGCACAGAAGATATTTCCCGGCGCGGAGACATTGGGCGTAGACTTCTTCGAGGATGTGTTTATCGCAGTGAAGAACCGCGAGGCGGATTACGGCGTTGTGCCGATTGAAAACAGCCAGTCCGGAGCCATCGGTGAGACCTACGACCTCCTGCGCAAGTACGGTTGCTACGTGGTTGGACGCACGTGGATCGACATCCGGCACTGCCTGATGGCAAAGGAGAGCACCAAGCTCGGAGACATCCGGGAAGTCCATTCGCACCCGGAGGGATTCAAGCAGTGCCACCGTTTCCTGCAAGGCAAGTCGTGGGATCTCGTCACGACGAGCAATACGGCGGTCGCTGCCGAAAATGTCCGGCGCAGCGAGAGTGACAAGATGGCCGCCATCGGTTCCCCTCTTGCGGCCGAACTGAACGGACTCGTAGTGCTCGCTGACAACATCGTGGACAGTGCGAACAACCGGACATCCTTTGTCGTCATCGGGCGCGATCCGGAGTACACCGCAGACAGCGACCTGATATCGGTGACCTTCTCGTTGGCGCACCGCTCCGGCTCGCTCTGCGAGGCGCTGCTGCCCTTTGTTGCGGCGGGGCTCAACCTGACACGCATCGAATCCCGCCCCTCCTCCCCAGAGCACTACCGCTTCTTCGCGGAGATCGCAGGCAACATAGACGACCCCTTGGTGCTTGACACCCTGCGGCATGTGGCAGGTGTTACGGAGTACATGGAAGTCATCGGCTGCTATTCCACGATGGACTGAGGTGCAGCAGACATGGAAGAACGGGGCATGAAGCACATCGCCGTCATCAACGGGCCAAACCTCAACATGCTCGGTGAGCGCGAGCCGGACAAATATGGGTCGCAGACGATCGAGGACATCAACCGGGCGCTGGCGGCGGGGGCGCAGCGTTTGGGGGCGCGGTTGACCTTCTTCCAGAGCAATGTGGAGGGGGAACTGGTCTCAGCCATCCAGAACGCGCGCGTCTGCGATGGGGTGATTTTGAATGCGGGCGCGTACACGCACTACAGCATCGCCATCCGCGACGCGATCGCCGCGATCCAGGCACCTGTCGTCGAGGTTCACCTGTCGAATGTGCACGCTCGGGAGGACTTCCGGAACCACTCGGTCATCGCAGCCGTCTGCAAAGGCAGTATCTCCGGCTTCGGCGCGGACAGTTATCGGCTTGCCCTGCTGGCTCTCCTGCCATAGCACAGGTGACGTGCGTTACGGAAAAGACATCCATCGCGTTTCGCGTTGACACTCTTCGATGCAAAAGATTATAATATTATTGACTGTATCGCAGCATATTAGGTGTGCACGTCATCGGGAGGTATGGCATGAATATTTTCAAAAGGGATGCGACGCTTCACAAATTCAGTTGGGAAAACCTAGGTGATATCAAGGCGGGCAGGGGTGACTTGGGAGAAGACATGCCCGTGCTCGTATACCGGTTGATGCAGTATACGATGTTGGATGTCCTGACGGAGGACTTCGGGGCAGACAAGTCGAACGACTATTTCCGAAGGGCGGGCTTCTTGGCAGGATCGAATTTCGCAAAGCACACGCTCGATCTCTCGGTGGAGTTCAACCAGTTTCTCGCAGCACTGACGGAAACACTGGAGACCCTGAAGGTCGGCATACTCCGCATGGAGGCCTTCGACCCGGACACGGGCAATATGGTGCTGACTGTCGGGCAAGATCTGGACTGCAGCGGTCTGCCGGTGACGAACGAGACCGTTTGCAACTACGACGAAGGATTCATCTCCGGCATCCTCAATGCCTATACAGGCAAGGTATACGATGTGAAGGAAGTGGACTGCTGGGCGAACGGGGACAGGGTCTGTCGCTTCACGGGGACGGTGGTGGAGGAGTCCGTCGTATAGCTGCCCGAGAAAAGGCCTGCATCGGCACGCATCTACAGAAAAGAAAGGCGATGGACGATTTCAAACCAGGCTGCCGAAACGCTATTCAACTACCTGCGTGACGTTCTTTACTATCCAAACAGGGCGTCGCTTGATGTCGAAGCACTGCCGGAGGATTTCCGTCAGCTCGGCGAGGGCATTGCCTTTTTTGGCGAGATGATCGGGGAGTTGCGCGGTTTTGCGTCGAGCCTGTCAAAGGGTCAGCTTGATGTCGAGCTCCCGCCGCGCGGCAATGAACTCGCATCGAACCTCAAGGCGCTCCACGCCATGCTCAGACACTTGACTTGGCAGACGCAGAGAGTGGCGGAGGGTGACTACAACCAGCACATCAGCTTCATGGGGGAGTTTGCAGAAGCGTTCAACTCGATGATCGCCCAGCTCAGGGATCGCCAGGAAAACCTGGAGCGGGAGATGGACATCATACGGCAGAAGACACAGGAGCTCACACGCTCCAATGCATTGTTCGAAAGCATCACGGCCATGATGTCGGAATGGATCGTCATCATCGACCGCAAGACGGGGGAGCACCTCTATTCCAATCATCCGATTGAAGACAACCTCGCGACACCGCTCTTCGAGCCACAGCTGGACAAGACCCTCTTCGAGTACGCCCAGATGATCGATGTGGAGGTGGAATCCGTAGCGCCGCAAAAGGCGGAATTCCCGCTGCTCAGCGACTTTGCCGTACAGTGGTTTGAGCTGATGCTCTACCCCATGGAGTGGTATGGCCGAGACGCGGCGGCAGCCGTCCTGACAGATGTCACAGAGGACAGGGCGCAGTTGCAGGAGCTCGAGAACGTGGCCTACAAGGACATGCTGACAGGTGCCTACAACCGACATTTTGGCATGAAGCTCCTGAGCGAGTGGCTTGCGCAAGGAAAGCACTTCATCATCGCCTTCATCGATATGGATCGTCTGAAGTACGTGAACGACGTTTTTGGGCATGCCGAAGGCGACCGATACATCCTGAATGTCGCCGAGGTTCTAAGCATGTTTTCACCCATCGCGCAGGTATGCCGGCTCGGTGGTGACGAATTCATGCTGCTTGCAAAGGACATGACGCAGCAGGGCGCGGAGGCGCGGCTCGAACTGCTCCGGTCGGGCATGGTGGCAGAGGAACACGTGACC
>JAITHG010000195.1 GCA_031280075.1 Eubacteriales Family XIII. Incertae Sedis bacterium
AGCGCACACGAACAATAGATGCATAAATATAAGTATTATCAAATAATAATCACTGTGGCGCATAACTGTGACACAACATCCTTGGAGGGAGCCAATGAACATCACCGACCTGCTTGCACACCGCATCCTGCTGTTTGACGGAGCCATGGGCACCGCCCTTCAGTCCGCAGGGCTTGCGGCAGCCGAACTGCCCGACACCTGGAATGCCACCCACGCGGACGAGGTACGCGCTATCCACCGCAGCTTCCTGGACGCTGGCTGCGATGTCTTGACGACGAACAACTTCGGTTCCCTGTCGCGCATTTTGGAGGGCAGCGGGTTTGTGGCAGAGGAACTGGTCGCGGCGGGCGTGGCCAACGCGCGCGCTGCCGTAGGGGAAGCCACCCGAAAGGCGTTTGTCGCCGCCGGGTTTGGACCGACGCGCAGCTTCGTCGAGATCCCCGGCGGCATGTCCTTCGACGAGGCGTACCGGCTCTACCAAGGTCCTGTCCGCGCCGCCGAGGAGGCGGGGGCAGACCTCATCCTGTTCGAGACCTTCTCCGACATCCTCGAACTGAAGGCGGCGGTGCTCGCCGCGAAGGAGAACACAGGGCTGCCTGTCTTTGCGACGATGACCTTCGAGAAGAACGGGCGCACGCTCATGGGCGCAGACCCGCTCACGGCGCTGTACACCTTCCAGGGGCTCGGTCTTTCTGCCTTCGGCGTGAACTGCTCGCTCGGTCCGGACGCGCTCATGGACATCGTCAAGACGCTCGCCGCCAACGCTGCCATCCCCATCCTTGCTCAGCCCAATGCAGGGCTGCCGGAGGTCGCGCCGGACGGCTCTGTCCACTACGACCTGCCTGTGGATGCCTTCGCGGAGAGCCTGCTTGACATGGCAGGCTACGGGGTGGGCGCTCTCGGCGGTTGCTGTGGGACGACACCCGCCTGCCTGCGCGCCGTGCGCGACAGGCTCGATGCCATCCCGCCCGAGGAACGCCCCGGGCGGTTCCCCGCGCTGAACCCGGAGTGGCGGGCGTGGAAGGCGGAGGGCGCACAGCCTGTCATCTGCTCGGCGACGGAGGCAGTGATGCTCGAATACGAGTACGGTGCGCAGCTGCGCCCGGGCGGCGGACGGCGCGAGGAAGCCTGGCTGAAGCCGGGCGACCCATCGCTCTTCCTGGAGCCGGTGCACGGCTCGGTCTCCATCCCTTCGTATGTGGAGGTCGCCGACGCAGGCGCGCAGGCGAACCCGGCTTGGCGCGCCGCCCTGCTGGCGGGCGACTTCGCGCGGGCAGCGGAATCTGTCGCCGCCCTGCACCGGAACGGGGCGCAGCTCATCCTCCTATATACATGTGTGCCGGATGCGCCCGCAGACACAGGCTATTCGGAGGCAGATGCCCTCGAGGGGGTTGTCCGGGTGCTCGCAGGCGCGGGGCGCGTGCCCTTGCTGCTGGCGGGCTCTTCCCCGGAGGCGGTCGGGCGGGCGCTGCGGATCTGCAAGGGGAAGGCAGGGGTCAGCCTCTCGGCGGCGGGCGGCGCAGAAAAAAGCGGGATTTGTGCCATCGCCGAAAAATATGGCGCAGTGGTGGTAGAATAAGTGGTGGTAGAATAATAGGGAAGGAATTGGGCGAAAAGCAGTCCGCGCGGAAGAAAAGGCGGAGAAAGGAACGACATGGAACGACCGAGCTGGAACGAATATTTCATGAATATCGCGAAACTGACCTCCGAGAGATCCACCTGTCTGCGTCGGCAGGTCGGCGCGGTCATCGTGCAGGACAAACAGATTGTGGCGACCGGCTACAATGGGGCGCCCAAGGGCATCCCGCACTGCGATGAGAAGGGGGGCTGCCTGCGGGAGCAGATGAACGTCCCCTCCGGCGAGCGCCACGAACTGTGCCGCGCCCTGCACGCCGAACAGAACGCCATCATCCAGGCGGCGACCTCCGGGCTTTCCATCGAGGGCGCGACCATGTACATCACGCACCAGCCCTGTGTCATCTGCGCCAAGATGATCATCAACGCCGGGCTGCGCAAGGTCATCGTAGAAAAGGGATACCCGGACGAGCTCGCGACCGAGCTGCTCGAGGAGGCGGGGCTCAAGATCGTCGCGCTCGAGCACGAAGAGGCAGAGTCCGAAATATGAGTGGTTCGATGACCGACATCGCTGTCCTTCGCATTCTCGTATTCCTCTGCATCATAGGCGCTTTTTTCCTGACCTGGATTTTTACGCCCCTTTCCAAGACTGTGGCGCGGCGCATCGGCGCGATCGATGTCCCGCAGGACGGTCGGCGCATGCACAAGACACCCGTGCCGCGCTTCGGCGGGCTTGCCATCTTCCTCTCGACGGCGGTGTTCATCCTGCTGATTCGCTTCGTCCTCTTCCCGCAGACCTTCCTAGCCCATGAACGCGGCGAGCCGACGAACCAGCTACTTGCGGTGCTCGTAGGCGGCGCGGTCATCTTCGCCGCAGGCGCGGTCGACGACGTGCGCCCGATGCGCGCGCGCACCAAGCTGTTCTGCCAGATCGTCTGCGGCATCGTGACCTTCCTGCTCGGCATCCGCATCGACAACATCGCCGGGCTCCACCTCTTCATCTCGGACAGCACGGTCGGCGGCTACATCCTGAGCCTGCTGCTGACGGTCGTCTGGGTCGTCGCCATCATCAACACGATCAACCTCATCGACGGCATGGACGGGCTTGCCGCCGGGGTCTCGGGCATCGCCTCGCTTTCGATCGCCTATGCCGGCTACATCCACGGGCAGTACGTGGTCACGCTCCTCATGTGCGCCGTGGCAGGCGCTGCCCTCGGTTTTCTCCCTTCGAACTTCTTCCCCGCGAAGGTCATCATGGGGGACTGCGGCGCGA
>JAITHG010000246.1 GCA_031280075.1 Eubacteriales Family XIII. Incertae Sedis bacterium
TGATCTCCTCTGCACATGCCTTTGCCTTGTCCAGATTTCCCATCGCGATATACGCGTGGATGAGTGCATTCAGTTCGCAGCCTTCGCAATCCGAATTCTCCGTGCGCGGTGTTGCGAGAAATTCTTCTATCTTCTGTTGCGCCAAGGCGAAACGCCCGCAAAAAACATCCCAGGCGATTTCTGATCGCAGCTCGATGCGTTTGTCGAGAAGCCCCTGTGCCACCAGTTCGCGCCCGTAGGAAAGCACGTCGTCTACCGCTGATGCGGAACGATCCTGCAGCTCAATGTGGCTGTCCGCCAAATCCTGCCAGGCGAGGGCGAGGGCGACCTCATCCATCGGCAACTCCTGCAATGTCACGGCTCCGTTACGAAATGCGCTGACAATCCGCACTGACAGTTTCGCAATCTTTTCGTTCGGGACAGGGTTCATGCAAAAGGTCAATGTGAGCAGATAGTAGACGCAGACGGCGACATGCGCTTTGTCATCCGCTTCGTATTTTTTCAGCAACGCTTCAAACGTTTCCAGGCGCGCTTCCTCCGGGCGCATGGGCACGCCCGTCTCACCGAAGTCGAGCATCATCGCGGTATCGAGCTGCTTGAACATTGCATGCTGTGTTCTCGCCGTCAGTTTTGCCATCGTGTTTCTCCGTCCTTATTCGAGCCGTTTGCGGACACCTTGTTCCCCCGACAACTCACAGGTAGTCGACCTTAATTTTTTCGGCGCTGAGCTCCCGCGGCTCCGGTTCCTTCAGGGGGTGCCCTACGGCGATGCCAAGCAGGGGCGTGAATCCTTCCGGGAGGTTCAGCAGATGCGTGTTGTCCAGTTCGGGGATATCGCGCATGGATTCGAGCACGCCGGCAGAGGCACAGGAGCTTTAGCTCCGTCGTGCCTCGCACATCGAGGATGCCAGCGCTTCAGCGCGTGGGCGTCTACCGTCCATAGAAGGACGCTGGCAAGCCCCATCTCTGTCGCTGCCAAGTGCATCGACAAGACGACACAGGCAACATTCGAATACTCGATGCCGGGTTGGATTGACTGCTCCAGGTGCGATGCCAGGATCACCACGGGCGCACCGTAGAAAGGATCCCGGATGACGGCGGGGGACAGCGCCTCCGGCTTTATGTCGCCTATGATTTTTTGCAACTCTGCCTTGTCTGCGAAACGCTTTTGCGTGGCTTCGGAGAGCCTGTCGAGGATGCCCCTGTCCTGGATCACCGTCAGGTGGATGTCCCTGTATAGATTGCTGCCCACGGGCGCTCCGCCTGCGGCGAGCAGGAGCCGGGAGATTTCGTCTGGCGACAACCCTTCGGCAGTAAATCGCCTGACCGACCTCCTACGCTTCAGTAGTTCAAAATAATCCATGAAACCCCTTTCTTTCCTGCGACTTGCAAGTTTGTGCTTTTACAAAGTCTATCGGATCAAAGTCAATAATATTATAGATCAAATCGCATGACTGCAAGTTGAAAAATCCGTGAAGAGAAGTAAACTCCTGTCCCGACGTGGCTCGAAGGTCAAGTCAGTGCAAACCAGTCCAGCTTCGGGATTGCGCGTTGGTTTCAATCCTACTTTTAAGACGTGACAAATCAATCACGATTTTCCCTTGTCTATTCTTCCCGGATGTAATAAACTCTCTAGTGTATGAATCAGTCTGTGCGGGTTGCGGCACTGTGACATCTGTGCCGCTGTTGGACAACTTTCAAGGAGGTAGACCATGGATTGGAAGCAGGCATATCAGCAGAGGCTCGTGTCGGCGGCAGAGGCGGCGAAGGTCGTGAAGTCCGGGGACTGGGTGGAGTATGCGTTCGGCGTTGCGTCCGGCTGCGCATTTGACGAGGCACTTGCGGCGCGCAAGGATGAGCTTGCGGATGTCAAGATCCGTTGCGACATCGGGGCGTATCCGCATTTTACGCTTGAGAACGACCCGGAGCTGAAGACGTTCACCTGGAACTCGTGGCATGTGTCTGCACATGACAAGAAGTGGCTCGGCAAGGGACTTTACTATATCCCGATGAAGTTCCATGAGAATCCGACCCTGATCCGAAACAACTGCGACCCTGACGATGTCTTCGTCGCCATGGTCAGCCCGATGGACAAGCACGGGTATTTCAGTTGGGGGGCGGGCGGTGCCGCTGCAATGGCCGCCCACGAAACGGCGAAGGTCACGGTGCTGGAGGTCAACCCGAAGATGCCGCGCGTGCTCGGCGGCGGGCAGGAATGCGTCCATGTGTCCGACGTGGACTACATCATCGAGGCGGAGACGGCGCTGCCCATCCTTACGCCCTCGCAGGCGAACGAGGTCGAGAGCAAGATCGCTTCCCACATCGCCCCGCGCCTGCGCGACGGCAGCTGCCTGCAGCTGGGCATCGGCGGCGTGCCGAACGCCGTGGGGACGGTCATCTCCGGTTCTGACCTGAAGGATCTCGGCGTTCACACGGAGATGTACGTAGATGCCTACATCGAGATGTACAAGGCGGGCAAGATCACGGGCAAGTACAAAAACCTCGACAAGTACAAGCAGGTCTTTGCCTTTGCCATGGGTTCGGAGGAACTGTACGACTTCATCGACGACAACCCCGGCTGCGTCGCCTACAACGTGGATTATACGAACGATCCGAAGATCATCGCGCAGATCGACAATTTTGTCTCGATCAACGCCTGCATCGAGGTCGATCTCTACGGGCAGGTCGCGGCGGAGACCGTCGGCACACGTCACATCAGCGGCACGGGCGGGCAGCTCGACTTCGTCGAGGGTGCGTTCAAGTCGCAGGGTGGGCAGAGTTTCATCTGCCTCGCGTCCTCGAAGGCGCTGAAGGACGGCACGGTCACTTCGACCATCAACCCCATCCTGACCCCGGGTGCCATCGTCACCACGCCGCGCACGGCGACGCACATGATCGTCACGGAGTACGGCATCGCGGACATGAAGGGCAAGAGCACCTGGGAGCGCGCAGAGGCGCTCATCGGCATCGCACATCCGGACTTCCAGGACGAGCTGATCGCGAAGGCGGAAGCGCAGGCAATCTGGCGGAAGTCGAACAAGCGATAGGCGGCAGGATACGCGCTGAGCGAAATGCTGAGCGGGGCGCTCTTTGGGCAGCCCCGCTTTTTTGTGGTCGTTGTATTCTTGGCAAATAATTGGTATTATGTTTATGCAAACGCTTTCATAAGCGGCGGTGATGCTGGGATTCCTTGGGGTGCCTTCGGCGTTCTGGGGGCAGGGCAGCCGTCCGAAGGGAAAATGGAGGGATGACATGTGCGCTGAACTGAACCACGTCTTTACACCGCTCGACATCGGGCGGATTACGCTGAAAAACCGCATCGAGCTTGCCCCTGCCTGCTTCATGCTCGCGACCCACGACGGCTATGTGACGCGCGATATGGTCGCCTATTTCCGCAACCTCGCGAAGGGTGGTGCGGCGGTGATCACGATCGGCGAGACACCCATCGACCGGGAATCCGCCCCGGCGCACGAGTACAGCCTCAACGTGGGGGACGACAAGGTCATTCACGGACTCAGCGACGTGGTCGAGGCTGTGCACCGGTTTGGCGCGAAGCTCTCCATCGAGCTCAACCACTCCGGGCGCATCAAGCTCATGGGTGCGCTGCCCATCGGTCCGTCCAACATCCCGACGGAGCTCGAGGAGGAACTGGCGGCGGCACAGGGCAGACCAGTGCGCCCTGTGCAGGAGATGACGCTCGAGATGATCGAAGATGTCATTGACAAATTTGCGAACGCGGCGGAGCGCTGCCTGAAGGCGGGCATGGAGATGGTCATGATCCACGCAGGGCACGGGCATCTGATCGGCTCTTTCCTCTCGCCGTATTCCAACCATCGGACAGACAGCTACGGCGGAAGCCTTGAAAACCGCACGAAGTTCGCGATCCGCGTCATCGACGAGATCCGAAACCGCGTCGGCGACCGCCTTGCCATCGAGATGCGCATGAGCGCAAACGAACTTACGCCCGGCGGGCTCGTCGAGGAAGAGACGATCCCGTTTGCCAAGATGATGGAGGGAAGGGTAGACCTTCTGCATGTCTCGGCAGGGCTGCTCGGCAACAACCGCATCGTGCCGGAGATGATTCAGCCGACCTACTGGCCGCATTGCTACCACGTGCACCGCGCGGCGCGCTTCAAGCAGGAGGTGTCCATCCCCATCACGACCATCGGCTCGATTCCGGACATCGAGACGGCAGACCGGATCATCGCGGAGGGAAAGGCGGATGTGGTCGCCATGGCGCGCGCCATCCTCTGCGACCCCGAGATCGTGAACAAGGGTCGGCAAGGGAGGATGGAGGACATCCGCCCCTGTATGCGCTGCTTCACCTGCAACAAGCGTACGCGCTATTTCAACTCGATCCGCTGCGCCGTCAATCCTGTGCTCGGACGCGAACTGGACTATGCGGAACTGCGCCCGGCGCTGCGGCAGAAGAAGGTCATCGTAATCGGCGGGGGACCTGCGGGTATGGAGGCAGCGCGGACGGCGGCGCAGCGCGGGCATGCGGTCGTGCTGTTCGAAAAGGGCGCACAGCTAGGCGGCAACATGACGCTCGCAGCGGGGCTCGCGCTGAAGGAGGATCTGCGGCGCTACTGCGAATTTGCGGTGCGGCAGACCACGAAGGCGGAGGGGGTGGAGATCCGGCTGGGCACGGAGGCGACACCGGAGCTCGTCGGCGCGGAGCACCCGGATGCCATCGTCGTCTGCGTCGGTGCGGATCCTGTGCTGCCGAAGATCCCCGGCGCAGACCTGCCGCATGTCTGCTG
>JAITHG010000259.1 GCA_031280075.1 Eubacteriales Family XIII. Incertae Sedis bacterium
GGTCACGGGGTACCAGGTGCGCTACCGCGCCAACGGCTCAGGCATTTGGAAGGTGCGGACGGTTTCGTCCAGGCAGGCTGCACTCACCATCCCGAAGCTCAAGCAGGGGAAAGTCTATCTGATCGAAATCCGCGCGTACAAGCAGATCGGCAAGGAACGTTTCAGCGGGCTATGGAGTATGGCAAAGGCAAGTCCGCGGGTAGGGTAGGCTGTCCCGGCACCATATCGCGCACGACACACGGGGCGACCAAGGACGGTCGCCCCGCTGCACACATCTACGCTCCCCGGTCTGCCCGCTCCCCAGCCTTCTCTTGCAGCAAATACCGCCTGACCGCCGGGATGCGGCTTAGCAGGCAATACCCCAGAAAGCTCACGAGATAGGAAATCCCCGAGGGTGTCAGCACCACCAGTGCCTCGTTACGGATCACATAATGGATGGGGTCGTAGACGAGGAGGTAGCAGGCGATGCCCGCGAGGAAGCAGCCGAGCGTGACCAGGTTGAAGCCGCCCGTGTACCGGTAGGCATCGCAGCCGTCCCGCCGGAAGACCGAGCGGAAGGAGAACGCCCTGCGCCGCACGACGTAAAAATCCGCCGTGATCAGGGCGATGGCTGGTCCCGCGACGATGGCGACTGCGGCTAGGAAGATGAAATAATAGTCCCAGATCCCCTGCCATACGATCAGGACGGCGCAGTAGACGCTGTACACTGCGGCGATGGCCTTGAAGTTCCAAGACGACTTGAAGATCTTGGTCGCCAGGCTCAGGCTGTACACGCCGAGCGTCTGCGTGATGATGTTGCCGAGGATCAGGGCGATCTGCGCGATGACGCACCACGCGCCCCCGAAATTGACGAGCCAGTCGGAGGGGTAGGGGCTGGACAGCCCCTTGCCGGTCATGAGCGTCGCCGTCAGGACACCGACGGTTACGAAAAAGCAGGTCGAGAGGATGATGCCGATGACCTGCCCCCAGTAGGATGCATTCTCGCTCTTCGTCAGGCGTGAAAGGCTGCCGAGGACAGGGTACCAGGAGAAGGCGAAGGCGAACGTGGCATCCACCATGATCATGAAGGCGATGCGCGTGCTCGCGTAGGTTTCGCCGATCGGTGGCACGATCTGCATGAGGCTCGACAGATTCGTGGCGGATGCCGTCTTGACAAACAGTAGGATGCCGACGAAGATCACGCAGGGCACAGTGATATAGACCGCATACTTGACGACGGTTGGTCCCTTGGTCGCGATTACAAAACCGATGACCGGGCAGACCAAGGCAAAGGCCGCGTTCCAAGATTCGCCGAGCTGCACCCCAGCATAGCCGAACAGGGCGTTGAACGAGCCGCCGAGCACCTGGGAGTTCACGGCGTACCACCCCCAGGTCGTGAGGATGGCGACGGCAAAGATCACAAAGACCAGCCGCTGCCCGAAGACGGCCTTCTGGTAAACCCAGATATCGATCCCGTAGCGCGTCGGCAGGATGCAGACGAGCACCATGATCAGCCCGGCGAGGAGCATGGGGATGACGGCGGCGAAGACGGCGAGATGAAAGGGCAGGACGGAGGCGAGCCACGCGCCCTGCGGATAGCACCAGGACGCGACGCCAAACCCTGCGGAGACGAGGGTGATGTCCCGGAATCCGTAGATGCGCTCCTTCTTGACCATCGGGACGGTGCCCATATAGATTTCCTGCTGCACCTGTTCATGCAGGGATGGTTTGGCAGACATCGCAATAGACCTCCTTGTCCTCAGAGGGAAAGATAGACGCAGACGATGGAGACGAGCAGGATGCCTGACAGGGCAAGCGCGACGACGAAAGTGAGCCTCGACGCGCCGGGGACAGGCTCATGGCTGTCCCCCTCCATCTCTTCGATCCGCTCATCCAGCATCCGGTTCA
Source organism: Eubacteriales Family XIII. Incertae Sedis bacterium (assembly GCA_031280075.1). The sequence goes on from JAITHG010000259.1 coordinate 1,888, forward strand.
GATCGTTGTCATAATCGCCCATGGATCCCTTCTCCTTTTATTCGTCCTCGAATGCCTGCCGCAGCATCGCCACATAGTCCTCCTTCGTGATCGGGCGCGGGTTGTCCGGTCCGGAGACGTTGGCAGCCGCTTTCTCCGCGACCAGCTCGATGTCCTCCAGACGCGCCCCGGTCGCGCCGAGCTTCGGGATGCCGAGATCCTCGTTCAGCACCCGGACCGCCTCGATGCCGAGCATGGCAGCGTCGCGGGGCGCGAGCCCGACGGTGTCCTCGCCGAGGGCAGTGGCGATCCGCGCGAACTTGTCCAGATCCGAAACGAAGTTGAATTCCATGACATAGGGGAGCATGCAGGCGTTTGCCATTCCGTGCGGGATGTCATAGACGGCACCGAGCGCCTCGGCAACGCAATGCACGGCTGCCACATCGGTCTGCCCGAAGCAGATGCCTGCGATGAGGCTCGCGACGAGCATGTTCGCCTTCGCCTCCGCGTCGTCGGTGAAGGTGGCTTTGCGGATGTTCTTGCCGATTAGCTCTATGGCGTACAGCCCGAGCGCGTCCGTGATCGGCTCGGCGATCTTGCAGGTGTAGCCTTCGATGGCATGCGTGAGGGCATCCACGCCCGTGGATGCCACGATGGCAGGGGGCAGGGTGGCGACGAGCTC
>JAITHG010000303.1 GCA_031280075.1 Eubacteriales Family XIII. Incertae Sedis bacterium
ATATGGAGAGGGGAGCGGCCTCACCTACCACAAAGAGGAAGCGAACCGCATCTGCGCACGCATCCGGATCGCCCGCCCGGAATGCGACGATCCCCTCCCTTGACCATCTAGGCGTAGAACTCCGCTCAGCGCTTCTCCGTCAACCCGTCCAGGAAAGCCTCTGTGCGGCGCGCTGCCTCGTCCGCCAATTCTTGGGTGGGCATCTCCGTGTTTACGCGGAGCAGCGGCTCTGTGCCGGAAAAGCGCACTGTAACCCAACCACCGTTCTCGAAAAAGACCTTCAGCCCGTCCGCATAAGATGTACGCGACACTGCGAAATCGCCGCCGCCATACTCGGGCAGGGCATGCTCCCGATAGATTTTGTCCGTCAGCATGGGCTTGTCAGCGCCCCGGAAGTGCAGTTCGCGGTCGGCGATGCATGCTTCGCCGAAGCGCTCCGCCAGCTCGCGGTAGAGGGTGGATATCCCCTTGCCCGTGACCGCCACCATCTCTGTGAGGAGGGCTGCCGCGTAGATGCCGTCCTTGCCGAAGATGTGCCCGCGCACGGTCAGCCCCCCGGAGCTCTCGCCGCCGATGATGGCATCGTGTTCACCCATGCCGGCCGAGATGTGCTTGAAACCGACGGGAACCTCGTGGCACTGTTGCCCGTAGGATCGGGCGATGCGGTCGAGCTGGTGCGTCGTCGAGACATTGCGCACCGCATCCCCGCGCCACCCTTTGTATTCCAACAAATAATAGTAGAGGATCGAGAGCAGCTGGTTTGGATGGATGAACCTGCCTCCGTCGTCGATGACACCGAGCCTGTCCGCATCGCCGTCCGTTGCGATGCCGAAGTCGCAGCCGTTCTCCACGGTGAAGGTCGAGAGGGCGGAGAGGGTGTTGACATTGGGGGCGGGCAGCCTGCCGCCAAACAGGGTGTCGTGCCGCTCGTGGATGACGAGCACGTCGCAGCGCGCCGTCATGAGGATGGTGCGCAGGCAGGTCTGGCTGACACCGTACATGGGGTCGAGCGCGATCTTCAGGGAAGCGTTCTTGATCGCCTCCGTGTCTACATGCCTGAGGATGTCGTCTATGTAATCGTTTTGCGGATTGATCTCATCGAGCAGGGCAAGCGACTTTGCCTCATCCGCCTTGAGCGTGCGGATCTCCGTGGCAGCCAGCTCGCGGATGTATCCCTCCAGATCCTTCGTGACAGGCTCAGGCGCATCACGCCCCTCCCGGACGAACAGCTTGACGCCATTGTAGACGGCGGGGTTGTGGCTCGCTGTCACGGCGAGACCAAAGGGCACCCCAAGCTCCTTGACGGCGTACATAATGAGGGGCGTGGGTGCCTCCCGGTCGATGATGTGGCATACGACGAGCCGCGCAGTCAGCGCCTCCGCGAGCCAGTAGGCGCTCTCCCTCGAGAGGAAGCGGCGGTCATAGCCGATAATGACCTGCATGTTGTCCGGCGAATGGTCGCGCATCATCTTCGCGAGCGCCGAACCGAGCAGTTGCACGTTCGCCTTTGTGAATCCGTCCGCTATGATCGCGCGCCATCCGCCTGTGCCGAATTGAATCATGGTTCTCCCCCCACTGTACGTTTTCTTGTGTTGCAGGACTGCTGTGATTATTATAATAAAAACTATGTGCGCCTTATTCCAAAAGGATCTCCAAGGCAACGTCCACTTCGCTGCCGGGCGGGAATACCGGGATGCTCTCAGCGTGCTTGCCGTTCACTGAAAGTCGCCCCAGCCTATCCGCGTTCCCGCCCCGTCCTCTTTCGTCGCCGCACCGGCGCTGTGTGATATGGATCCGGTAGGTCGCGCCGCGGAACACGCGCGTCATGCGGACTTCCCCCCATCCCTTGGGCAGCACTGGCTCGACGACCAGCCCGTCGTAGTCGGGGCGGATGCCGAGAAGGTGCTGCGTCAGGGCGAAGTATGCCCAGCCTGCCGAACCCGTCATGAAGGGGTGCCGCGCCCGCCCGAATGCGGTGTGCGACTTCCCGGTGATAAACTGGCAAAAGGAGTAAGGCTCCGACTGTCGAACCTCGATCCTGTCGTTTTGGTTTGCGGGTGAGAGCGCCGCGTAGAGCTCGTGCGCGCGGTCGCCGCGCCCGATGTGCGCCTCCGCCGCCCATGCCCAGGGGTTGGGATGGGAGAAGATTGCGCCGTTCTCCTTCAGACCCGGATAGACGCGCGTCACAAAGCCGATGCCGTCGTCTATCTTCGTGTAAGGCGGACTGTTCAGGAGCAGACCGTACTCTGTGAAGAGATGCGTGTAGACGGCATCCATGCAGGAGACCGCACGCTCGTGGGAAGCTGTGCCGGAAAGGACTGCCCAGGCATTGCTCTCGAGGTGCACCCTGCCCTCTTCGTCTGCGGCGCAGCCGATCTTCCTGCCGTCCGCCGTGAATCCCCGGATGTACCACTCGCCATCCCAGAGGACCTCTTCGCAGACCCTTGCCATCGCGTCGCGCTGTTCTTTGTAATGAGCCGCGTCCTCGGCGCACCCCAGCCGTGCCGCAAGCCCGGCGAACATCTCCGCCGCATAGACGAATAGAAAGCTGACCAAGGCGCTCTCGCCACCCCCGAGGTTGAGGCAGTCGTTCCAGTCCGCCTTCAGCCCCTTGCAGATCCCATGCGCGCCGACCTCCCGGGCAGAGAAGTCCAGGATGCGTTTCATGTGCTCATAGACCGTGCCTTCACCGCCCTCCGCATAGCGGATGCGTTCGTCTGCGAAGGCGAAGTCGCCGGTCTCCTTGATGTAGTTCACGATGGTGAAGATCAGCCAGAGGGCATCGTCGGAACAGGCATCTTCCACGCCGTGGACAAAATCCGTCGCCTTTGGCTTCGGGGCGATGAGCGGGGATTTGAAGGCAGGTTCGCCGCCGTCCTCCGCAAACCAGGCCGGATCGAAGAGGTGCAGCCCATAGCCCTCCTGCGTAAGCGCCATGAGCAGTTCGCGGATGCGGCGGATCGTGGTAGCAGGTTCGCAGTGCGGGAGGCACATGGCATCCTGCGCGGTGTCGCGGTAGCCCAGCCCCGTCCTGCCCCCGACCTCGATAAAGGAGGAAAACCGGGAAAACCTCAGGTTGATGGCGCTCTGGTACAAAGTCCATATATTGAGAAGGGTGTTCAAGCCCTCGTCGGGGGTCTCGACCTGCAGCTTGGAAAGCCTCTCGTCCCAGTATGCCCTCGTCGCAGCAAACTCCGCATCCGTGCTCTGCGGATCGGCGTACTTAGAGCGGATGCGCCTGCCTTCGGCAGCGTCCCCGTTCCCGAGGAAGAAGCGCAGCCGGGCGACCTGACCGGGCTCGAGCCGGAGATCCTTCTGGAGCGCGGCGCAGTGGATGCCGCCGAGCTCTTCGCTTCCCGTGCACGCCCCCTGTTCGACCACGGCGGGATCCTTGGCGCTGCGATAGCGCCCAATGAAGGACTCCCGCACGCAGTCGTGCCCGTCCGCCTCGAAGTCGGACGTGAAGAACTGGTAGCCCTCGTGCTCGTATTTCAGCTCGTATTCAACGACACCGTCCCGCCAGCGGGAACCGGCGCAGTAGTAGCTCATCTGATAGTTCTGGTAGTCGGAAGGCACGTCGTGGAAGGAGAACTCAAGGTAGGAGAAGACGCTCAACGTCCGGATCTCCTCGCCGCGGTTCTCGATGCGCACGTCGATGAACTCCACCGGCTCCTCCATGGCGGCAAACAGGGTCTGCTCCGCATGGATGCCTTTGTACCGACAGCTGTAG
>JAITHG010000319.1 GCA_031280075.1 Eubacteriales Family XIII. Incertae Sedis bacterium
GCCTTCCCGTTCGTCGTCGTACTCTTTGTCCTGTCCCTCGTCATAGGATACTTCCTGGCGACGCGACTGACACGGCGCGTCGTGCGCCCGATCAACGACTTCGACTTCGATGGGGACATCGAGGCACCCTATGACGAACTGGTTCCCTTTGTGCGGGCAATCGACATGCAGCGCCAGCAGATCTCCGCGCAGATGCGCGAGCTCAGGGAGCGCTCCGATACGATCCATTCGATCATGGAGAACATGAACGAAGGAGCCGTGCTTCTTGGTGCAGGCGGGACGATCCTCTCCGTGAACCGCAGCGCGACTGCGCTCTTCGGCGTGGAGGGAGACTTGACCGGGCACGACGTTCATGAGCTGTTTCGGGACGGGCGGCTGCTTGACCTGACGAAGGAGGCGCTTCAGGGGCGGCGCTGTGAGATGGATATGCCCCGCGATGGACTGGAGTACCACGTGTTTTTCAGCCCCGTCCCGCCGGACGGCGCGATCCTCCTGTTCCTCGACGTGACAGAGCGGCTGCGTGCTGAGCGGCTGCGACGCGAGTTTTCGGCCAATGTGTCCCACGAGTTGAAGACGCCGCTCACGAGTATCACGGGCTATGCGGAGATGCTTGTGAACGGCATGGCAAAGGAAGGGGACAGAACGGACTTCGCCACGCGCATCCGCGACGAGGCTTGGCGCATGATCTCGCTGGTAGAGGACATCATGCTGCTGTCGCATTTGGACGAGGGGGTGCCGGATGCCCCATTCGAAGAGGTGGATCTGCTGGGTGCGGCCCGTGCTGCGGCAGAGGCAGAATCTGTCAAGATGAAGGCGACCGAGGCGGACGTACACGTCGAGGTGGGCATGCCGTCGCCGACCGCACCGCCGACTACCATCCGCGCAAACCCGTCCATGATCGGCGAGTTGCTCGCCAACCTGATCGACAATGCTGTCAAATACAACCGCCCCGGCGGCCGCGTGGATGTGACCGCGGCAATCGTGGATGGGTGCGCCGTCCTGCGCGTGGCCGATACCGGAATCGGGATCCCGAAGGAAGAGCAGGACAGGGTATTCGAGCGCTTCTACCGCGTGGACAAATCAAGATCCAAGGATACGGGCGGGACAGGGCTGGGGCTTGCCATCGTCAAGCATATCGCCATCATCCACGGCGCACAGCTCGTGCTGGAAAGCGAGCCTGGCAGGGGCACGGCGATCAAGGTCTCATTCCCTGCCCCCCCAAGCTACCTGCCTCTGGGATAATAGTTGGCCATGTTCGCCGTCGCGATCTCCGCAAACTGACTCACGACACCCCGGAACGCATCCACAATGTGCGGATCGAAATGCGTACCGCACCCCTCTACAATGATGCGTTCCGCTTCGGAGGGCGGCAGGGGCTGCTTGTATGGTCGCTCCGAAATCAGGGCATCGTAGACATCGGCGACAGCCATGAGTCGCCCCTGCAGGGGGATGTCCATCCCTGACAACCCCTTTGGATAACCGCTGCCATCCCAGCGCTCGTGGTGCGTACCGGCGATGAGCCTCGCATGCTCCAAAAAATCGCTCTGTTTCGCGTTGCGGGCGATCTTCTCGATGGCCTCCACCCCGTAATCCACATGTTTCTTCATCAGCTCGAACTCATCGTGCGTGAGCCTGCCCGGTTTGTTGAGGATGGAATCGCTGATGGCGATCTTGCCCGCGTCGTGCAGGGGCGCTGATGTAATGAAGAGTTTCATGTCCCAGCCCTCCATCTCGCGGCTGTAGATTTCCTGATGGATCAATTCGTCCACCAGGTACTCCAGGTACCGCTGCGTGCGCTCGATGTGCCCGCCCGTCGTCTGATCCCGAAACTCCACCATCTCAGATACCGTGATGAGCATGGTGTTCTGCAGGTCGAGGATCTGCCCCGCCTTGCGGTATACCTCGCGCTTCAGGTATGCGTTGTAATACGCGAGGCGCTTGCGCTGCTCCGAAAGCAGGATGTGGTTCTCGATGCGGCTCTGGAGGAGGTGCGCCCGGAAGGGTTTGACCACGAAGTCCACCGCACCCATTGCCAGCCCCCTGTGTTCGCTCTCGTTGTCACATTTTGCCGTCAGGAAGATGACGGGGACATCCGCAAAACGCGCGTCGGACTTGAGTCGCCGCAGTGCCTCAAAGCCGTCCATCCCCGGCATCTCGATGTCGAGCAGGATAAGGTCCGCCTCCACGTTCTCGAGCACCCGAAAGAGCGCGAAAGCCGACTGCAGGGGGAAGACTTGGTAATGCTCTTTCAGCATGTTTTTCCCCATGATCAGGTTCGTTATGTTGTCGTCCACCAGCAGCACATTGCGCCGCCGATTCTCCGTTGTCGGCATCCTCTCTGTCACAGCGTCCATGTTCTATTCCCCCCTTTCGGATACGTCCCCAGATCGATTTGCCCCCCTGTGACCGATTGCACAGGATTTCCTCGAGCGGTGCTTCTTTGTCCATCTTTGTCTGACGCGTCGCCCAGAACGTAAGCAGGACGGTTGCAAAGATACCGATGAAGAAGAACGCGGCTGCGCTAGCGAGCAGGCTGTCCCGGTTTTGCCCGGGAGGGCTGTCCTTTTCCGACGCTGTCACGCCGAGGGTCCAGCCGGATCCGGGTGCCGAGATCGGCACGCTGACGCAGAGCCGCTTCAAATTGTCAACCTCAAACGATCCCGTCTGCGGGTTGCCCAGGATCATCTTGCGGAAAAAGTCCAGCATGCCTTCGTGATCCGCAGGCGTGATGTCGGAGGAATTCTCCAAGCTGAGCCTGTGCTGCACCCAGTCTTTGTGGAAGCTGGAAATGATGACACCGTCCTCGTCCAGCATGAAGAGGCTGCCTGTCTCCCACAGTTTGAACCGCTCGAGCAGGTCGGAGAAATAGGTTCCCGGGATCGTGACT
>JAITHG010000001.1 GCA_031280075.1 Eubacteriales Family XIII. Incertae Sedis bacterium
TGGATCTTGACATGGACGGCAGGCTAGACCATGCCTTTGGGCTGCTGGACATGGAGGAGATGTGGGAAAAGTCCCTTGATATGGACAAGTTTTGGGACGCGGTGCACTTCCTTCTCACCGGGGAGTCCAGCTTCCCCTATTTCTCGCTCCTGGAGGAGAGTGTGCAGGCAGGCAGTGATCAGCTCGTTGGCTCACCGCTGTCGCAGGCTGTCATCGGTTCGCACCCGCTCGTTACGGATGAGGACGGGATCTTCGTCGGATACACGAAGGCGGAGGAAATCCCAGCTCTCCTGCAGGCTCTGAACGACGTGGACATCGATACCTGCATCGCCACAGTAAACTATGCCGAATTGGCGAAGACAGAGATCTATCCCTGTACTTGGGACGAAGATGACGACGAGTTCATCGGTGGCCTCGGAGAGGAAATCGTTGCCCTGCGCGAGTTTTACGCCTCGGCAAAGGAAACGAAGTCCCATGTGGTCATCATGATTTCCTGAACGCTGCACGATTCAAAGCTGTAATTATTATTGGAGTCTTTGTTGTTTCCATTTGTTTTTTGTGACCTTTTCCCACAGGTGGGCGCTGGCGCACCTTCTGTCCCTCTTGCACTGCTCCATTGAACAACACGATATTTCAGGATATAATCGACCTAGGGGCATAAACGGGAGTAAAGAAGCCCGCCCCCACAGAACACAGGGAGGAACAGAACCGAATGCACCACCACCGACACATCGCCAGCCGCTTGCTGCTGGCTGTACTGATCACGATCTTACTGGCAGCGATGCCGGGCTGCACCCCGAAGGCAGGGGTTGTGGAAGAGCCAGTGGCAGACCCTACGGAAAGCCTCGCCCCGGACGAAGGCTTCGACATGGAGTACGGCACGCCCGATGTCCTCATCGACAACAGCGAGCCGCTCTTCGCGTACATCCGTTACCCGAAGACGGGCATCCACTCCGTCGACAAAGTCATCCTCGACTGGGCGAAGGGTGTCTACCGCGACGCACAGGCAGAAGCCGACAGGAGCGCGGCAGACAAAGATGCGGACAAGGCTCAGGGGGAGGTGAACATCCAGTGCCGCAGCTGGCTGCTGGGCGGTCGCTACGCGGGCATCGAGGAACGCGGCACCCTGCACGATTCCTACCTCGCACATCCTGTCGACATCGTCCGCACGTTCAACGTGGACGTCCGGGACGGCAGGCTGCTCTCGCTGTCGGACATCATCGACCCGGACAGCACGGACGAGGTGCTGGATCTGCTGCGCGACCAGCTCGTCGACAGCGTCCCCGATGTCGAGGAAGTGCTTGACGAGCCGGAGGAGAGCTGGCTGACGAACATCATCCTCACCCACGAAGGACTCGACGTCGTCCTGGAGCGGGGTCTCTGCCTGCCCACCTACCTCGGCACGCAGGCGGTGACGCTCGCCTACGAAGATCTCGGAGACGCGCTGCGCATCGATGTCCAGGCGGCACTGGACGGAGAGGGCGATGCCGGGACGGGCGAGCCGACGGAAATCCCCGACGAGGAAGGGCCGGAAGCGTCCGGTCCGCCGAACGGGCAGGAAAAAACGGACGACGCAGACGAGGCAAACCCGCCGGGCAAAACAGACGAGGATGAAGCGGACGGGGCAGGGCAAGGCACGAAGCCCGGCAGCAAACCAAACAGCAAGCCGACTGGCGGCAGCGAGGCGGATCCTGACAGCCCCATGCTCGCCCTCACCTTCGACGACGGACCGGGCAAGCACACGAACGCGATTCTCGACCTGCTGAAGAAGCACGATGCCAAAGCGACTTTCTGCGTCCTCGGCAACCTCGTGAACGGGCGCAAGGGTACCGTGCGCCGCGCTGCAGACCTAGGCTGCGAAATCATCGGGCACTCTTGGGATCACAAGCAGCTCACGAAGCTTACGAAGGAGGAGATCAAGGCGGAAATCAACGACACGAGCGACGAGATCGCGCGCGTCTGCGGGCAGCGCTCGAATCTGTACCGCCCTCCCTACGGCGCGGTGGACGACAAGGTGCGGAAGATATCGAAGCAGCTGGGCTTCTCCATGCTCGGCTGGTCGGTCGACACCCTCGACTGGAAGACGAAGAACGCCGATGCTGTCTACAATGCCGTCATGAAGGGCGCAAAAGACGGTGCGATCATCCTGCTGCACGACATCCACGGCTCGACGGCGGATGCCATGAAGCGCGTCATCCCCAAGCTCATCGAAAAAGGCTTCCAGCTCGTCACCGTCTCCGAGCTGCTCGAGAGCAAGGGCGTGAAGACAAGCCCCGGCGAGACCGTTCACAACGGCTGAACGCCGGGCACCGGTGCCAATATGATGCCCTCGTTATAGCAGATACGAAAAGAATACTTTATGCGCCGCCTCCTATTATTGTAAAATGTATAAAATAATCATTGGGCACCAGGAGGCATTATGGGAAAAACCATCTTTGAAGACAGGCGCGAGCTTGCGGTCGCTGCCAGCTGCGACGTGCTTGTGGCGGGCGGCGGCATCGCCGGCATCGCGGCCGCCATGGCGGCGGCGCGCGGCGGGAAGCAGGTCATCCTGCTCGAGCGAGAGTACGGGCTGGGCGGCATGGCGACGCTCGGGCTCATCACCATCTACCTGCCCCTGGACGACGGGGAGGGACGGCAGGTCGTCTTCGGCATCGGCGAGGAATTGCTAAAACTCTCGATCCGGTTCGGCGCGGAGGCAAACCTCCCCACCGCTTGGCTCGAAGCGGGCAGCCGCGAGGACAGGGTGCGGCAGCGCTACCTCACCCAGTTCAACCCCCACCTGTTCGCGCTCAGTGTCGAGCAGCTGCTGACAAAGCTCGGCGTGCGAATTCTCTACGGCACGCTGCTCGCGGGTGTCACGCGTGACCAAGACCGCATCCGGTGCGCCATCGTCGAGAACAAGTCTGGGCGCACCGCCATCGCGGCGGATGCCTTCATCGACGCAACCGGCGATGCCGACCTCTGCCACCTCGCGGGCGCGAAGACCGCCCTGCACGAGGGGGGCAACGGGTTGGCGAGCTGGTATTACTACCACGACGGTCGGGATGTCTCACTGAAGATGTTTGGGCTGGCGGATATCGCGCAGGGCGCGGAGCCAAAGCAGGGTGACGCGGAGAAGTACAAGGCAGTCATGGTCGAGAGCCTCGACCGGAATTTCCGCTTTTCCGGCGTGGATGGAGAAGAGCTCAGCGATGCCGTCATCGCAGCCCACGCGAAGATGTTTGAGGACATCCTCGCGCAGAAGGGGAAAAACCCGTCCTGCGTGCCTGTCACGATCTCGTCCATCCCCTTGGTGCGCATGTCCCGCAGGATCGTCGGCACACGCACCCTCGACGAGTCGGAGGTTCACGTCCGCATGGAGGACAGCATCGGCATGACGGGCGACTGGCGCAAGCGCGGTCCCGCCTTCGAGATCCCCTACGGCACCCTCTGCACGCCGGATGTCAAGAACCTCCTGGCGGCAGGGCGCGACATCTCCGTCACCGATGCCATGTGGGACATCACGCGCGTCATACCCGGCTGCGCCGTGACCGGCGAGGCCGCGGGCACGGCAGCCGTGCTCGGCAGTGACTTCCCGGCGCTCGACGTGGCAAAGCTGCAAGGGCAGCTCCGGGCACAGGGGGCGCGCATTCACCTGGACGAGGCGGAGTGAGGTTTTCACCAGGCGAGTACAGCAAGCAGCGAAGGGGCGAAGGAGCAAGGAGGACACCATGGCGGACAGCAAAAAATACGAGATCATCCGGATCAGCGAAGGGGCGTGGCGCATCGAGGACGAGATGGTGCGTGCCTTCCT
>JAITHG010000031.1 GCA_031280075.1 Eubacteriales Family XIII. Incertae Sedis bacterium
GATTGTGGGGTTGAAAAAATATTCGATATTGCGATTGAAATTCCAACATTCTTTTAGTCGACCCAAAAGCAGTATTCGCTATACGCAATGGAAATACAGGTCTGCAGGGCAGTCGATCGATCTCATATATAGAATATGGATCGAAAACCTTCCTATAATATGGACTTTCTGTCACTTCTCATTTCGGGAACTATTGTCATAATAAGAAACGGGCAATAAGTGATGATATCAAAGCGAAGCGGTTGCTCCAATTCTCATAATAGGAACCCGTTCGGACGCATGGGCGCGCGATCGCTACTGCATCACAGCTTTCTGTACAGGGACGCGAGGCTCATGCCGAGCGCATCCGCTGCCCGTCGCTTGCCTGCCGTGCTCCTGCCGTACAGCTCAAGAGCCCGCTCGATCTCGCGCGACTCAAGCTCCCGGATGGTAAGGATGCGCCTCTCCGGTGCAGGGGTGCGGGAAGAATGATCCGCTTGCTGCCCTTCTGCCACGTGCCGAGCATCTGCCTCGAAGGTGGCGGGCAGGGTTCGTACGTCGAGGATGCCGTCCTCCTCCATCATATTGACCATGAACTCCACCGTATTTTCCAGCTCACGGACGTTGCCCGGCCAAGGGAGCGCACTCAGCAACTCCACCACACCCTCGTCCACAAGCTGTAGGTTCTTTCCAAACAGCCCGGCGTAACGTGCTGCGAAGTGGTGCACGAGAGCCGGGATATCCTCCGGGCGCGTGCGCAGCGGGTCGATGTGGATGGGGATGACGTTCAGGCGATAGTAGAGATCCTCGCGAAACTTCTTCTCGGCGATCATCTCTTTCAAGTCTTGGTTTGTCGCCGCGATGACGCGCACGTCGATGGGGATGATTCGGTTTGAGCCGATGCGCTCAATGCTCCGCTCCTGCAGGACGCGCAGCAGCTTCACCTGAAGATAGAGCGGCATGTCTCCAATCTCGTCGAGGAAGAGTACGCCGCCGTCCGCAAGCTCGAATTTGCCGATGCGACCGTTCGGATCCGCCCCCGTGAACGCCCCCTTTACATAGCCGAACAGCTCGGCCTCAAGCAGAGCCTCCGGGATCGCTCCGCAGTTGATGGCGACGAACTTGTTGTCCTTGCGCCCGCTCATTTTCCAGACAGCGGTCGCGACGACTTCCTTGCCCGTGCCGCTCTCCCCCGTGATGAGCACGGTGGACTTGCTGCGCGCAACCTTCGTGATCTCCTTGCGCAGGATCTGGGTGCTGCGACTGTCACCCATGATTCCGTCCACTTCGATCTCCCGCACGACGGATGTCATGCCATAGACCTGGTCGAGCAGTTCCCCGCTCTCGCTGAAGATCAACACCTGGCTGAAGCGCGGTGCGGGGCGGGGGATGTCGTGCAGCCTGCCGTAGACGAGCAGTTCTTTCTTCCGCACACGGATGCGGTATTCGTGCCCGCGGTTGATGCTGTCCCCGGTTCGCTCGAGGTTGGCGGCCAACCCTTCGAGCTGCATCCCGCCGAACAGTCGGCACGCTGTGTCATTGGCGTTCGTGATGATGCCGTCCGCCCCGAGGATCAGGATGCCCTGCGCCACGTGGTTGATGACGGAGTCGAGGGTGCTGATGACGGCATCGCGGCGGCGCGCCTCCATGCGATCCTGCGCTTTTCCGGCGATGAAGTGCGCGATCTGGTTCAGCAGATCCAAGTAAATGTCGCGATTCTCAAGCATCTTCTCGCGCTGCTCCTCGGTGCTGCCTACGAGCCCGATGACACCGATGACCTCGTTCTCCATGAGGATCGGCTCGGATATCTCGATGGTCTCCACGCAGCTGTCCCGCAGTTCGCAGCCTTCGCAGAGCGCGTTCTCGCGCGGATCCGCGACGAACTGCACCTGACCGGTGCGCATCGTGTGCCGGTAGATGTTCGCCTCCCCCGCAATGCTGACGTTCACATTGCCGGAGAAGATGCCCGTGCCTGCCACGCGGCACAGCTCCTTGTCTACGACCTCGACATCTATGCTCGCAAGCCGCGATACTATTTCTGCATATTTCTGGACGGTCTCCCGCACTTCAGACAGCGGGCCACCCACGCTGCCGATCCGTTTTGTCTTGTCAGGCATGATTCTCCTTACGCTCCGATCGACATTATAACATTTGGGACGCAACGCGTCAGCTGTTCCAGTTCAACTCGGCGGGATTTTCTTCGTCCTCCACCCGCATGCTGCGCAGCATCTCCGCCATGCGAGCACACTCCCTCTCGTAGATATCCGCATAGAACAGGGACTCACCGCCCACCTCGTCGTAGGCCACCGCCGCCGTTCCGTAATACACTATGCCGATGCAGTGCGTCGCTGCATGGATGGTGGATGCTGCCTGCGCGATGGCGCGGGCGGCGGCCTGGGCTGCATCGTGACCTTCGGCCTCGCGCGCCGCAGCATGCGCTTCGAGGATGACCCTCTTCGCTGCGGGCAGCTTGATCTCGCCCACAAACCATCTGAAAGCCGCCTCCATCGATTCTCTCAGCCGCGTGTCGCCCGGAAACTCCTTTTCGTAGATAGGCAGAAGACGCTCTGCCGCATATCGCAGGCTCCAGCGGGTCAGCGTCTTTTTGCTCTGTCCTTCGCACAGGCGAACGATCTC
>JAITHG010000166.1 GCA_031280075.1 Eubacteriales Family XIII. Incertae Sedis bacterium
TTGCGACGGCGGGAGCCCTTTCCGTGACCGTGCTCGCGTCCATCTTGGCTGTGGGGGTGTCGCTGCTTCTCGGGTGGTTCCTGATCCGCAGGCAGCGTGCCCTCCTCTGCTTCCTGACGACCCTTCCTTTCCCTTCTGCCGCCTTTGCTTACACGATCGTCCCGCACCCTGTGGCGATGACCGCTTTGGGCGTGTTCTGGCTCTTCCTGTTCCTCTGTATCGTGCCGCTCCGGCGCAAGGGCAGGTATGTGGAGAAGGATCGCTTCCGGTCTGGGCAGGGGCGGGGGCGTAGGCAGAGGCCGGGGTCGGGGCAGGCGGGCACACGGCGCGTGTTCTACGGTGAGGGACGCTCGGCGGTGCGTCCGTATTTCCTGCTGCTCATTCCGGTGCTTGTGCTGTGCCTGCTCCTGACGCTCGCAGCCTTCCCTGCTGGCGGGCTGCCGCGCATGCCTTTCGCGGACGATCTGCGCGATGGTGTCACCAGCGGGCGCATCGGGATTGCGATGTTCAGCACCGGCGGCGTCGCAGGCAGCGTGAACCGCGTCGACCTGCGCCACGCCGGGAACATCGGCTACAGCGGAAAGACGGCTCTGCGAGTCCGGACGGATGCCGAGATGCCGAACTACCTCAAGGGCTTCGTGGGCAGCGTCTATACCGGAGAGGGCTGGGAGCCGCTTGCGGAGGCGGATGCACAAGTCCTTGCGGACATCATGGGCGAACACCGCCCACAGAGCTACCTGGCGCAGTTCATCGGGAGGCTGCTCTCCTTCGAAAACAGTGGGGCGCCCGATGGCGAGCCGGATCCACGTCAAGTTCAGAACTTGACGAAGACAGTCGAAGTCGTCAACGAACAGACCAACCCGCGAAACGTCTATACTCCCTATGGGCTGATCTCTGTCGAGGATCCGGTATCAGAGATAGAATATGTGAGCGACGGGTACCTGCGCGCCGCAAACCGCATGTTCGGCATCGGTGCGTATGCGTTCCGTGCGTATGACATGCTGCCCGGCGAGCTGTATTATACGATCGAGGGGGCGGGCAGCGACCGGTTTTTCCAGTCGGACGTAATCCCCGGCTACATGCGGGATTATGCCGCTTTCGTGCAGGAGCGGTACACGCAGCTGCCCGAGGGCGAACGGGATTTTCTGGATGCTTACCGTCAGGAGAAGGGTCTGGATGAGATCCCGTCCAACCGCCCCGTCATGCTTGCCCGGCAGATTGTCACTGAACTTCGGAAGGAAAACACCTATTCGCGCTCGCCGGGTGTCACGCCGGAAGGCAGTGGGTTCATCTCCTATTTCCTCCGGGGCAGCCACCGGGGCTACTGCGTGCACTTTGCGACCGCTGCCACCGCGCTTCTGCGTTCCGCAGGCGTGCCCGCACGCTATGTGGAGGGCTACGTCGTGCTGCCCACCGATACGCGCGACGCGGAGGGGTGGGTCAGCCTGCCGGACAGCCGGGCGCACGCCTGGGTGGAGATCTTTCTGGAAGGGTTTGGATGGGTGCCTGTGGAGGCGACCCCCGGCCGGCAGAGCGGCGTGCCGCAGGCGGGCGAAGTGGGCATCCTCGGCGCGCTGCCCCTGCCGCCTTCCTGGCAGGAGGAAGGCGGGGAAGATGCCGTGGGCGAGGGCGAAGGCGCAGGGTCAGACAGTGCAGGGTCAGCAGACGGGACGACGGAGGGCGCGGTCTCGGACGGCGCACTGGAAAGCGATGCGGCAGAAGGCGCGGTCGATGGGACAGAGGCGGAAGGCGGGGGCATTTTGGACAGTGGGGTCGCGGAGGCGCTTGGGATTTCCGTCCTGCGCGTCCCGCTCTGGGTTTGGCTGCTGCTCCTGAGCGCGCTGGGGCTGACCTGCGCTGCCAGGGCAGGGCGGCATCTCCACCGTTCCAGGCGGGAAAGGCGCTTTTCAGACAGCGACCGCAGCGCGGCAGGGCTCGCTGTGTACGGCTATCTGACGCAGCTGCATCTGTTTGCGCAGGGTGCAGGCTTCCCCGCGCGCAACCGCGCAAAGGCGGAAGCGGCGGCGGAGGCAGGCGATTTCCTGCCAGAGACCCTGATGGACTTTGTCCTGCGCGCGCGCTTCGGCGGCAGACCGCTTACGGAGGCGGAGCTGGATGACCTGCAGTCCTTCGCGAAGCGTTTTGCGGAAAAGACCAGGCGCGAGGCTGCCCCGCTTCGCAGGTTGTTCGGGACGTATGTGTTAGGGCTGTTCTGACCTTGGTTGCGGCTCGGTCTCTTGAGCCGTCCCTGGCACTTGGCTCTGCGACCTCTTTCTCTGCAGGATGAGTCCCATGACCAAGACACCTCCGAGGAGAAGGATGGCTACGGCGGCGATGGCGATTTTCACAGGATCTATGTCAATGCCACTGCCCCCGCCTTCCGCAGGCTGCGCCGAGTCCGCCGAGTCCGCCGCGTCCGCCGTGCCTGCCGCACCCGCGGCAGCAGGGGTATCCTCTCCAGACGCTGCTGCCTCACTCTCGCCGGTGGTGGTGAAAAACTCCCCTTCCTCAAACAGGATGGCAGGAGAGGAGCTGATGTGCTTTCGGAACGCGTCCTCCTTTGCCTTCGAGAGTTTGCTGATCGTGACGACGATACTGTTTTTCTCATTGCGCACACCCCATCCGGAAAGGGACGTGAGGACGGCGGCATGCGCCTTGCTATAGCCCTTTCCTCCGGTGTCCCGGAACTCCGACAAGGCTGCATCGATCAGACCACGCTGCCCGTCCAGATAGTTGTAGGAGTATTTTGCATCCAGGAATGTGGGGGCTGGCTTACCCGTCAGCTTCGCGACGGCGGCACGCACCTTGGCTGTGTTCTTCGTCAAGAGGACGAAAAACTGCCCGTCCGCATCCACGTATGCACCGGCATAGTAATCGGGATAGCTGGTCTTCGTTCCGCCAAAGTCCACATTACCGAAACCTTCCATCAAAGCGGTGTATTGCTCGGTGGATCGCATTTCCGCAGCGGCTCTCGCCTCTGCGTCCGCCGGGGACTCTTCCCCTTCCGCAAAGGTCGGCGTGGCAGGCACGAGCACCAGTGCAAGCAGGAGCACAGTCACCACGGTTCCCAATACGCGCTTCAAAGTCATCGTCTCCCTCCTCCTCTGGGCAAATGCCCAATACCTGATTGCTCTTCCCTTTTGTGTCCAATGTTCAGTTGCCGGAGCAATAATATTATACTATAAGCCTGCCCCCCTCGACCCGGAGGATGCGGCTTTGGGGGAGGGCATGCCGGATTTCGTCCGGAAGCCCTGCGGCGGTCAGCAGGATCTGGTGCCCTTCGAACGCCCCGATCAGGAAGCGCTGGCGCTCTTCGTCGAGCTCGGACAGGACATCGTCCAGAAGCAGGATGGCAGGCACGCCCGTTTCGTCCTTGATGAGGGAAAGCTCTGCGAGCTTCAGCGAGAGGGCGGCCGTGCGCTGCTGCCCCCTGCTGCCATAGGCGCGCAGATCCACGCCGTCCGACAGGATCTTCAGGTCGTCCTTGTGCGGGCCTGCCGTCGTCGTGCCTGCCTCCCTGTCCTTGGCGCGGCGCTCCCGCAGGCAGGCGAGGATGGCATCCGCTTCTGCCTCCACGTTGGGGATGTTCGGCTCATAGCTGACCACGAGCCGCTCGCGCCCACCCGTGATGCGCGCCTGGATCTCGGCACTCATCTCATGCAGGCGCAGTGCAAAATGTGCCCGCTGCGTCATGATGCGCGCACCCGTCTCCGCGAGGTATCCGTCGTAGATGTCGAGGAGCGCCCCGTCCGGGGTGCGCTCCTTGAGCAGCAGATTGCGGCTGCGCAGGACGCGCCGGTACTTCACGACATCGAGGTAGTACAGCGGGCGGATCTGGAACAATTCCCTGTCCATAAAGCGCCGCCTGTTCTCTGGATCGTCGCTGACGATGCGCAGATCGTCCGGCGAGAACAGCACCGTGTATGCCTGCTCGAGGAGGTCGGCGCTTTTCCGCCGCTCCACTCCATCTACCGAAATGATCTTGCGACGCCCCTCCATGCCCACCTCCACCGTGAGCGATTCTCCGTCCTTTTCAAAGGTGCCGCGCACAGAGAAGCGCTCCTGCCCGAAGCGGAGCATCTGCGCGTCCGCGTTCGTCCGGAAGGAGCGCCCCATCGAAAGCAGGTAGACCGCTTCCACCAAGTTCGTCTTGCCCTCCCCGTTCCGACCTGTCAGGATGTTCACGCCAGGGGAGAACTCCACTTGTTCCTCTGCATAGTTGCGGAAATCAATTAACCGTAATGTCTCGATATGCATACTAACAGTATACCGCAGTTTGTGCCTGGTGGCGGGGTTAGAAAATTTGGATGTTGCCAGAAGCTGGATCTTTCGTTTATAATAATAAAGCAATATCGGGCGGAGAGAGACAGGGGAACCGGGAGGGAAGCTTGCGAAAGCTGTTCAATGCCATTGTCTACCACGAAAAAACGGTTTTTGCGGTTTTTGGAGCCGCTCTTTTGGTGTGCCTGCTTTGCCGCCTGCTCGTGCCGGTCAACTATGACATGAACGACTACCTGCCGAAGGATAGTCCCTCGACCGTGGCAATCGACGTGATGCGCCAGGAGTTTTCGGGCGGCATACCGGGTGCGCGCGTCATGGTGCGCGGCGTGTCGGTCGCGCAGGCCCTCGATTACAAAGAGCGGATTGCGCAGGTCGCAGGGGTGACGGATGTCGTCTGGCTCGACGATGCCATGGACATGACGACACCGATCGAGACGATGGACGAACAGACCGTCGGCACCTACTACAGGGAAGGCACGGCGCTGTTCTCCGTGACCATTGACAAGGACAGCCGCATCGAAGCGGTCAAGGGCATCCGGGCGGTGATCGGGGAAAGGAACGCCATGACAGGGGCGGATGTCTCAACAGCCTCGGCCACGGAGAACACCTTCGTCGAAATCCGGAAGATTGCTGTCGCCTCCATCCTTTTCGCCCTCTTCGTCCTCGCGCTGACGACCACCTCGTGGCTAGAGCCGCTCATTGTGCTCGCTGGGCTCGGGGTGGCAGTCGCCATCAACGCGGGCAGCAACCTCGTCTTCGGAGAGATCTCCTTTGTCACCAGCGCAGCAGGCGGCATTCTGCAGATGGCCGTTTCCCTGGATTATTCGGTGTTCTTGATCCACCGATTCGCAGAATGCCGCAAGCGGGCTGCAGCGCCTTCTACTTCCGAGGGGCGGCGGGAGGCGATGGTTGAGGCGCTGTGCGGGGCGGCTCCCACCATCCTTGCCAGCGGGCTGACCACCGTCATCGGTTTTGCCGCCCTCACCCTCATGCGCTTCCGCATCGGACCGGATCTGGGGCTCGCGCTCGCGAAGGGCATCGTCGTCAGTCTGCTCACGGTCTTTCTCCTCATGCCCGTCCTCCTGCTGCGTTCAAGCAAACTGCTTGACAGGACGCGTCACCGCCCGTTGCTTCCTGGATTCTCTGGTTTTGCGAAGCTGGTCATGCGGCTCATGATCCCTAGCGTGTGCGTGTTTCTGCTGCTGATCGTCCCCTCCTTCCTCGCGTCGAGCGCAAACGATTTCCAGTACGGCCCGTCCAACCTGTTCGGCAAGCAGACCAAAGTCGGAGCCGACAGTGCAGCCATCGAGGAAGTCTTCGGCAGAAGCGACACCTACGTCCTGCTCGTTCCGCGCGGCGACCCAGAGGCAGAACAAGCCTTGGTGGGCAGGCTGGACAAGCTGCCGGAGGTGAGCTCCATCCTCTCCTATGCGGGGACGGTCGGTCTTGCCGTCCCTCCAGAATACGTCGAGGCCGATGCGCGGGCACGCCTCTTGTCCCAGCACTATTCGCGCATGGTGCTGACCGTGGATGCAGACTACGAG
>JAITHG010000183.1 GCA_031280075.1 Eubacteriales Family XIII. Incertae Sedis bacterium
CAGGGCGCGTGAGCAGGCGGCGCAGGTCGTCGACAAAATCAAGGAATACGTCAAGAAGGGCAACGTGGCGCGCATCCTCATCACGAAGGACGACGAAGCGCTGCTCAACCTGCCGCTCAACGCAGGCATCATCGGCACGGTCATCGCCCCTTGGGCAGCCGTCCTGGGTGTCTTCGTCGCCTTCGGCACGAAGTGCAAGATAGAGCTGGTCAAGGACGACGGCACGGTCATCGACATCAGCGAGAAGGCGAACGACCGCTTCGGAGACGTGGCGAGCAAGGGGGCGGACATCGCGGGCACCATCAAGGAGAAGGGCGGCGATGTCTACGACTCCGTGAAAGCGAAGGCACAGGATACCTTTGGACAGCAGGGCGCGAAGGCGACCATGAAGTCCGAGGATTTCAAGGATACGGTGGACGAGATGTGGGAGGCGGCGAAGAAGCGTGTCGAGCACGTCGACGAGACGGCACCGGACGCGGCGGACACGGCGGAGGGCACTGCCCACGAGGGCGGGGACGGAGATGGTTCGCAGGCATAGCGTGACATCCCGGCACCTTCGAATAGAATCTGGAATGGACACGGGCGCGTCTGCGCGCCCGTTTGTCATGTTTTGAAGCAGCAGCGTTGTTGATATCGCAATCAAGGAGGAACAGGCACAGGCATGGAAGTCACGATGGAAAAACTCGTCGCACTCTGCAAGACCCGCGGTTTCATCTACCCGGGTTCCGAAATCTACGGAGGGCTTGCCAATAGTTGGGACTACGGACCGCTCGGTGTGGAGCTGAAGAACAACATCAAGAAGGCGTGGTGGCGCAAGTTCGTCCAGGAGAGCCCCTACAATGTCGGGCTGGACGCGGCGCTGCTCATGAACCGGGAGGTCTGGGTGGCATCAGGGCATGTGGGCGGATTCGCCGACCCGCTCATCGACTGCCGCGCCTGCAAGTCGCGCTTCCGCGCAGATCAGCTCATCGAGGCGTGGCTGAAGGAGCAGGGCGAGGACTGCGCCGGCATCGACGGTTGGTCGAACGAGAAGATGGAGGGCTTCATCGCGGAGAAGGGCATCGTATGCCCGGACTGCGGAAAGGCCGATTTCACGGGCATCCGCCAGTTCAACCTCATGTTCCGCACCCACGCGGGGGTCACAGAGGACTCGCAAAACGAGATCTTCCTCCGTCCGGAGACGGCGCAGGGCATCTTCGTCAACTTCAAGAATGTGCAGCGCACATCGCGCAAGAAGATCCCCTTCGGCATCGCCCAAGTGGGCAAGAGCTTCCGCAACGAGATCACGCCCGGCAACTTCATCTTCCGCACGCGGGAGTTTGAACAGATGGAGCTGGAGTTCTTCTGCAAACCCGGCACGGATCTGGAATGGTTCTCTTATTGGAAAAATTACTGCCATGAGTTCCTGCTGGCGCTCGGGATGCAGGCGGAGCACATCCGACTTCGCGACCACGACGCGGAGGAACTTTCGCATTACAGCAACGCGACGACGGACATCGAGTTCCTCTTCCCCTTCGGCTGGGGCGAGCTGTGGGGCATCGCCGACCGCACGGACTTCGACCTGAAGCAGCACATAGGGCACTCGGGCAAGGACATCGCCTACCTCGACCAGGAGACGAACGAGAAGTACATCCCCTACTGCATCGAGCCTTCTCTCGGCGCAGACCGCGTCCTGCTGGCATTCCTGGCGGATGCCTATGCGGAAGAATCGCTGGCGGGGGACGAGAAGAGCACGGACGACACGCGCACGGTGCTGCGCCTGCATCCCGCGCTCGCACCCTTCAAGGCTGCCGTGCTGCCGCTTTCGAAGAAGCTCGCAGAGCAGGCGGAGCCGCTGCACGCGGAGCTGTCGAAGCACTTCATGGTGGATTACGACGTGACGGGCAACATCGGCAAGCGTTACCGGCGCGAGGACGAAATCGGCACGCCGTTCTGCGTGACCGTGGACTTTGAGACGGAGCAGGACGGGGCGGTGACGATCCGCGACCGCGACACGATGGAGCAGGTGCGCGTGAAGATCCCGGAGGTTCGGGGCTTCATCGAGGAGCGGCTGGCGTTCTAAGGAATCAGTGTTTGGGCGGCCGGGCGCGCTCTGCGGTCGGCGTTCATTTTATTGGAAAGACAGGAGGAGCTGTGATGAGCAAGAAGTTTGTGTATCTGTTCAACGAGGGGAACGCATCCATGCGCAACCTGCTGGGCGGCAAAGGGGCAAACCTTGCGGAGATGACGGGGCTGGGGATGCCTGTGCCGCGCGGGTTCACGATATCGACGGAGGCCTGCACGCAGTATTACACAGACGGTGAGACGATCAACGACGGCATCCGGACTGAGATCCTCACCTACATCGGCAAGCTGGAGCAGATCACAGGCAAGCAGTTTGGCGACTCGGACAACCCGCTGCTCGTCTCCGTGCGCTCGGGCTCGCGCGCGTCCATGCCGGGGATGATGGACACGATCCTCAACCTAGGGCTGAACGAGACGGTGGTGGAGGCGTTCGCGGCGAAGACGGGCAACCCGCGCTTCGCCTGGGATTCCTACCGGCGCTTCATCCAGATGTACTCGGATGTCGTCATGGAGGTGGGCAAGAAATACTTCGAGGCGCTCATCGACGCGCTGAAGGAGCGGCGCGGCGTGACGCAGGACACGGATCTGACGGCGGACGACCTGAAGGAGCTCGCCGAGCAGTTCAAGGCGGAGTACCGGAACAAGATCGGCGAGGACTTCCCGTCCGACCCGAAGGAGCAGCTCTTCGGGGCTGTGCGCGCGGTCTTCCGCAGCTGGGACAACCCGCGTGCCATCTACTACCGCCGCATGAACGACATCCCTGCCTCCTGGGGGACGGCTGTCAACGTGCAGGAGATGGTCTTCGGCAACATGGGAGATACCTCGGGGACGGGTGTCGCCTTCTCGCGCAACCCCTCGACTGGCGACAAGGGGCTCTACGGCGAGTTCCTCATGAACGCGCAGGGCGAGGACGTGGTCGCGGGGGTACGCACGCCGCAGACCATCGACCAGCTCAAACAGCAAAACCCGGCTGTCTATGAACAGTTCGCGCAGATTGTGGACAAGCTTGAGAAGCACTACTGCGACATGCA
>JAITHG010000212.1 GCA_031280075.1 Eubacteriales Family XIII. Incertae Sedis bacterium
CGAGCCCGACGATGGCGGAGACGACGATGCCCATCCAGAATGGCTGCAGTTCTGTCGCGTTCATGATGACCTCGCCGAGCCCACGCATGAGCGCCCCGACGAGAGGACCGATGAGGCGCGCGGCAAGCCCGCCCATCAGGATGGTCACGGCGGGGGTCACGAGGATGTCTATTTTCGTCTCCTTCGATACGAGCTTGCCGAATTCAGCACCTATGACGACGGCCACGAAAGCACCCGCCGGCCCGCCCGCCACGGTGCCCTCTGCCCAAGCCATTGCACCAAGCCCCCCTGTTGCGACGCTCGCGAAGAGCACTAGCGGAGGGGCTTTCAACGCGTGCGCGACAGCGACACCGATGGCTGGTCCCATGAGGGACATGGCAAAGCCGCCGATGGCAATGAGAAAGGTCGAAACCGCGTTTGCGCCAAACCCCTTCTCCGTCTGCTGACCGATGGTCTGGATGATCAGCCCGATCAGCAGGGAGGAAAACAGCCCCAGCGCCATCGCGGACAGGGCATCGAGGGCATAGCGTTTCACGCTGAACTCGATCTCTTTTCGTGCAAGGAACTCTTTCACATCACTCATGCTTGCTTCCTTTCCTCAGACATGTTTCTTCGCCTCTCGGCAGACAATTGCAGACGCTACTCAATATCATCCAATGTGAACGGGCGGTCTGGCCCCCTGTCCATGTTTGGTACCACATCCTTGGACGCTGCGGCCGCGCTCCATGCAGCCGGGGTCTCGGATCTCTGTGCTCCGCCTTCCCCTGTTGGCGACACATCGTAGACGCGCGTCATCCTGTCTTGCATTCCTTGGCGCGGCGCGAACGGTTTTGTGCTTGCTGCTGCGGGCGCATGCACCATCCCGTCCCTCCGGGCGTGAGGGCGAGCCCCCTGCCCCGGTGCGGACGGTGCTCTCCGCCTCTGAGCCGCCTCCCTTGCAAGTCGCTCCTCTTCTTCCCTGCGTTTTTTCTTGCGCAGGAAAAAGAAGACAAGCACGGCCGCAAGTGCGATCATGAGCACGAAGAAGAGGATGAGCAGCAGCAAGGCGGCGGGAGCCCCCTTCTTCGTCACCTCAAAATCCATCGTGTCCGAGATTTCCCCGAACGTGACCGTGACGGTTACATCGCCTTTCCCGACCGCCTCGAGCAGACCTGTCTCATCGATCGTGGCCACTTTCTGGTCGCTCGTTTCCCATACGGGCTGCGCGTCCCTGCCCGCTTCTTCCGGAAGGATCTCGCATCCGAGCTGCAAGCTGTCGCCCGTGAGCAACTGCTTCTTGCTGCGCAGCAGGTCGGCCGCTTCAAACTCGTCCGAGAAGATGCGGATGGAATCTGCGGTCAAATTCTCGACCTTGATGAGCGCAGTACGCTTGATTCCCGCCGCCTCCGCCTTGATCTCCACCGTGCCAGGCGCAATCGCCGTCACCTCGCCATTTGCGTCGATGGACGCGACGCCGGGATCGCTGCTCGCCCATACCACCTTTGTCTCGGACGACGCGCCGGAAAGGGTGTAGATGATGCGCTGTGTCTCACCGGTATGCATCGTCGGTTTCGCTGAGATGTTGAAGGACACGGAAGAAGATTTCGAAGGCGGGCGCTCCTCCTCTTCCGGCGGTTCTTCTTCTGCGGGCTTCTTGTCCGGCTCGCGGCTGCTGCTTTCCGTCCCGTTGCCCGTGTTGCTTGGCGGATTTGAGTCCTGTCCTGCCCCGTCACCCGTTCCGGTGCCAGAATCGCCTTGGCTCCCTGAACCGTCGCTCGGCTCGCCCGTGCCGCCGCCGTCCGTCGTGCCGGCACCGTCTCCCGTCGTCCCTGTCCCATCGCCTGTGCCCGGATCTGCACCCGGTTCCGTTCCCTGCGATACGGACGATCCGCTCGTCGTCCCGTCCGTGGCGTAGGACGAATAGGCAAAGGCGCTGATGCCCGCCATGATTCCCCAAAAGATGAAGATGCCCGCGATGATCAGCGCGATGATCCGCAGGATCTTTCTATTGTGTCCAAACATGTTTCCCCTCCGATTGTCAACTTTGTGCAAAGACCGCGCGCACCTGCTCGCGATCGTCGAAATGCACTTTCTCTTTGCCGAGGATCTGATACTCCTCGTGCCCCTTGCCGGCGATGACAACCACATCGCCGGGTCTTGCCCGCCGAAGCGCCTTCTCGATGGCGGCGGCGCGGTCTTTCTCCCGCTCATAGCGGACACCCGACACAGCGCCTGACGCTATCGCGCCCCTCTCGACCTCGTCGAGAATGTCATCCATGTCCTCTGTTCGGGGATTGTCCGACGTGAGGATGCTGAAGTCTGCAAGCCTGCATGAGATCTCCCCCATCGGCGCACGTTTGGAGGGGTCGCGGTCGCCTCCGCAGCCAAAGACGGAGATGACCTCCCGGTACGCCGGGTTGCTCCGGACAGCGTGCAGCAGGTTTTCGAGCGCCCCCGCCGTATGGGCATAGTCGACGATGGCCGTCCGTCCGTCCTCCGAGGAGATCACCTCATAGCGCCCGGGAATGCCGACGCGCTCGTTCAGCGCCGCAGCAGCATCCTCGAAGCGGACACCCGCAAAGCGCACAGCGCCGATGGCGGCCAGAGCGTTGTAGATGGCAAACTCGCTCGGTGTGTCAAGCGACACTGTTGACGACACGCTCTCCCGCGTCCGGTCGGGGCAGGCCGCTTCACTTTGTTCACAAGCATGTTCACCGCCCCCCGCGTTGCGCGCGCCCCCATACGAAAGGCGGGCGGTAAATGTGACGCATCCCCCGGAGTACTCGATCTTGTCCGCCAGAAGGACGCAGCATGCGTCCGCCTGCAGCGCCGATGCCCCACCCTTTCCAGCAATGCCAAAGAGCAGAACATCGCCCGGCGCGGCTGCCACCGCCTCGGCGGCTGCGGGGTCGTCCGCGTTGATGACGGACTTCTCTGCCAGCCCGAACAGCAGAAGCTTCGAGCGTCGGTAGTCCTCCATCGTTCCGTGGTCGTCGAGGTGCTCCGGCGAGAGGTTCGTAAATACGCCCACG
>JAITHG010000222.1 GCA_031280075.1 Eubacteriales Family XIII. Incertae Sedis bacterium
ATGGGGAGCCTTCGGTGCTTTGCGCCCGCAGCCGGCGCTGTTCGGGAAACAATCTGCTGCTATTGTTTTTTGTATGCTTCGGGTACGGGGGTCTTTGCAGTGAACATGTCACGCGTGATGCCGTCGGCAGGATAGTCGTACACGTTTGCCTCCGCATAGACATCCGTCCATTCCAGATACTTCGTGTAGCCGTCTGCCTCGATCCAGATGGTGGGCAGGAGCATGCTCGCAAAGCGGTTGTCGCCGAGCCCGTGGTCGTTCTCGTTGACCCACTGCGGCCAGATGTTGTAGGGGGTGGCGTAGCCTGCCATGAAGGCGTACAGCGCGCCGATGATCGGCTCCTGGACGATGTTGACCCCCGTGAAGAGGGCATAGCGCCAGGCATCGTGCTGATTTGCGTCCCACTGGGCGACGGCGGCGACGCCCCCGATGGCAACGACACAGGAGTTGTCCGTCAGCCCCTGGGAGTCGAGCGCCACGGCTGCCCCTTGGGCAAAGTCGTCGATCAGGGCGCTGACGAGCCAGTACTTGTACTCGCTGTTGGTCGAGATGGTCGTCATCGCCAGTTCCTGGGCCGTGTTCATGTCGAGCTGCCCGGAGGCGGTATCGACCGTGAAGATGTTGTCGCTCGTGCCGGTGAGCTCCTTCCAGGTCGCCTCGGCACCGACGGTGCGCAGGTGCAGGGGAGGCGCGATGGAGAAGTCATAGGAGAGGAAGGCGATGTCGTTCCAGTCGACATCAGGCAAGTTCTCCTTCTTCCATTCGACCAGCTTCTCCGTGCTCATCACGCCGTTTTGGTAGAAGTCGAAGCCGACGCTTGGCCAGAGGAGCGGATAGGCACCGTTTTCGTCCGGCTCGGCACCGAGGTCGCGAATCGGGGACATGCAGCCCATGAACTGGACATGCGGGTTTTCTGCCATGACCTCGAGGATGCGCGGGTAGATGACCGTGTCCGGGTCGAGCAGCAGCCCGTCGTAGCCCTGGTCGATCGCCTCCTGGAGCATCTGGATGTACAGATCCGAATCCCCGTTTGCGGCAGAGATGCCGTCATATTGCATGTTCATGAGGGGTGCCCAATGCTTGAAACCGACATCCTGGCTCTCGTACAGGGGACCGGAGGAGTTGACGAGGTACTTCACCTTGAACGGCTTGATGCTCCCTCCATCGGTATAGTCGAAATCGGGGTCGTAGTAGGCGACCGTGTCCAGGTTCGTACTGCCGTCCTCGTTTGCGTTCGGACCGCCGGTGCGGGTCTCGATGCCGCTCTCTCCGGCAGGTGGGGCGCTCGATTCGCCTGCGTCTTGCCCGCCGTCGGAATTGTTCCGGCATCCTGACAGCGCCAGCGCGAGTACAAGCACCGCTGCGACGAGGGCAGCCAACAGCCTTCTCTTCCTGGAATATCTGTTGTCCATACTGTTTTCTCCTGTCTCTTCTCATCAGGTCTGTGGCAGGGCGGCTGCATGGCGTGCCGGCTCCCCGTCCGCGCCCATCCGTCCCGACCGGATGGGCTGTGGGGCGCGGTGTCCCTGTGCCCTGCGCGGCTTACAGGTTGATTATTATCCATGCCCATTGAAGTGTAAAATAGTTCTTGTGGGTTTGGTATGATACTCGCGTCCGTTCCGGGGGACTGGGATGCCAAAAAGCAGGCAGGCTGCCCCGCGTTTGGGGGCAGCCCGCCTGTGATGTCTGCGTCTTTGGATCCTTCTTGAGACCGGTCGCTTTTGTGCCCTACTCCAGCACCGCCCCCGTGTTCGCGGATGTCACCATGCGCGCGTAGCGGGCGAGATAGCCGGTCTTGACGCGCGGCTCCGGCTTTGACAGCCCCTTGCGGCGCTCGGCGAGCTCGGACTCCGTAAGCCGCACAGAGAGAACCCGCCCCGGGATGTCGATGTCGATGATGTCGCCGTCACGCACAAGGCCGATGGGACCGTCGTTCATCGCCTCGGGGCTGATATGCCCGATGGACGCGCCGCGTGAAGCGCCGGAGAAGCGTCCATCCGTCAGGAGGGCGACATCCTTGTCGAGCCCCATACCTGCGATAGATGCGGTCGGGCCGAGCATCTCGCGCATGCCGGGTCCGCCGCGCGGGCCCTCGTAGCGGATGACGAGGACATCGCCCTTCTGGATCCGCTTGCCGTTGATCGCCTCGACGGCCTCGTCCTCGGAGTCAAAGCAGACCGCAGGACCGCTGTGGCGGAGCATCTCCTCCGCGACGGCGCTCTCCTTGACGACTGCCCCGTCCGGTGCCAGGTTGCCGCGCAGGATCGCAAGCCCGCCCCGGTTTCTGTACGGCTCGTCCGCAGGCCGGATGACAGAGCTGTCAAGCACATGGCTTGCAGAGATGGTTTCGCCTACCGTCCCGCCCGTGACGGTCAGCAGCCCTTCGTCGATGATGCCCGTCTTCGCGAGCTCGTGCATGACGGCGGGGATGCCTCCCGCCGCATGGAGATCCTCCATATGGTGGCTGCCGCTGGGGCTGATCTTCGCGATATAGGGCGTACGCTCGCTGATCTCGTCAAAGACGGCGAGGTCGAGGTGCAGCCCCGCCTCGTGCGCGATGGCCGGCAGGTGCAGCACGGTGTTCGTGGAGCCTGCCATCGCCATGTCCACGGCGATGGCATTGCGGAAGGCTGGCTCCGTGAGGATGTCCCTCGGACGGATGCCCCGGCTCACAAGTTCCATGATCTTCATGCCCGCGAGCTTGCCGAGGCGCACGCGCTCCCCGCTGTCCGAAAGCGCCGTCCCGTTGCCGGGCAGGCCCATGCCGAGCGCCTCTGTCAGGCAGTTCATGCTGTTGGCGGTGAAGAGCCCGCTGCAGGAGCCGCAGCCGGGACAGGCGTTCAGGGCTACGGTCTCCAGTTCGTCCTCCGTGATGCTGCCGCCCGTGCAGGCACCCTCCGCCTCCATGATGCTGCTGAAGTCGAGCGCCTGCCCGCCGGAATGCCCGGCGCGCATCGGCCCGCCGCTGACGAGCAGGGAGGGGATGTTGAGACGCGCCGCCGCCATGAGCATGCCGGGCACGACCTTGTCACAGTTCGGGATGAGCACGAGCCCGTCAAACTGGTGGGCGATGGCCATGGCCTCAATGGAATCGCAGATCAGCTCGCGGCTGGCGAGCGGGTACTTCATGCCCTGATGCCCCATGGCGATGCCGTCGCAGATGGCGATCGCGGGAAACTCCACCGGCGTGCCCCCCGCCATGAGGATGCCCGCCTTCGCCGCCTCTGCGATGCGATCCAAAACCATGTGCCCCGGAACGATCTCGTTCTGCGCGTTGACGACGCCGATGATCGGCCTGTCGATCTCCTCGCGCGTGTAACCCATACCGTAGAAAAGCGCGCGGACATGCGCGCCGCTGATGCCAGTCTTGATGTTCGTGCTGTTCATATGATTCCTCCTGTAACGCTGCGATGCTTATAATCATAACACGAAACCGGCAGGACAGGGGATGCTTTCGAACAAAACTGTGTGGAGTGCCTTCACACCTATTTACATGGTGAAGAGCATGACCATCCCCACGCCGATGGTCGCCACTCCAAAGATCCACATCCAGGGGCTCG
>JAITHG010000030.1 GCA_031280075.1 Eubacteriales Family XIII. Incertae Sedis bacterium
CTGCTCATCGACGAGATCCAGACCGGCTGGTACAGGACTGGCAAGGCAATGGGCTACATGCACTTCGGTGTCGACCCCGACATCATCTCCATGGCAAAGGCGATGGGTGGCGGCATGCCGATCGGCGCGATCTGCGCGAAGGCGAAGGTCGCGACCGCGTTCAACCCCGGCTCGCACGGGACAACCTACGGCGGAAACCCCGTCTGCTGTGCCGCTGCCTACGCGCAGATCCAAGAGATGATCGCGCAGAAGGTCGGCGACAACGCTGCGGAAGTCGGCGAATATTTCATGGCGGAGCTGCGCAAGCTGCCGCATGTGACGGAAGTGCGTGGTGGGGGGCTGCTCGTCGGCATGATCCTCGACATCCCGCGCGCCGTGGACATCAAGCACAACGCGCTCGACCGCAATCTGCTCGTGACCGCCATTGGGACCGGGATCGTCCGCATGGTACCTCCGCTCATCGCGACAAAGGAGGACTGTGACAAGGCATGCTCGATCCTCAAGGAGTCCATCGAGGCTCTTTAAGGCGTCACACATACACCCGCCCGGTGTCCCGGCGGACAGCATCAAGGGACACCGGGCACCCTTTCGGTACGTCAGGAGGTTAAAGAAATGGACGCGTTGGAACATGTAACACAATTGATCGCCCAGGCCAGGGCGGCACAGAAGACCTTCGAGGGCTTCTCCCAGGAAGCGGTCGACAAGGCTGTGCGCGACATCGGCAAGGCAGTCTATGACCAGGCAGTGCCGCTCGCGCAGCTCGCCATCGACGAGACAGGCATGGGCAACTTCGAGGACAAGATCAAGAAGAACATGGGCAAGCCGAAGGTGACTTGGCAGAAGCTCAAAGGGGTCAAGAGCCGCGGTGTCATCCGCTACATCGAGGACCAAGGGCTCGTCGAGGTCGCAAAGCCCATCGGTGTCATCGGCGCGATCACGCCGGTCACAAACCCGGTCATGACACCCATCCACAACGCGATGATCGCCCTCAAGGGCGGCAACGCCATCATCATCTGCCCGCACCCGAAGGGCTTTCAGTCCGGCAAGAAGACCGTCGAAGTCATGCGCGAGGCACTGCAGGCAGCCGGTGCGCCCGTCGACCTGATCCAGATCGTGGCAGAGGCATCGATCGAGATCTCCGGGCTCATCATGCAGCATGCGGATGCCTGCATCTCGACGGGTGGGCCCGGCATGGTCAAGGCGGCGTACTCCAGCGGCAAGCCGGCATTCGGTGTGGGCGCAGGCAATGTGCAGAGCCTGTATGACGCGGATGCCGACATCAAGGACGCGGTGACGAAGACCGTGACCGGCCGGATCTACGACAACGGCGTGCTCTGCACCTGCGAGCAGACCATCCACGTGCCGAAGTCCAAGGAGGCGGAGGTCATCGAGGAGCTGCGCAGCCAAGGTGCCTATGTCGTCACGGACACGGCAGAGGTCGATGCCTTCCGCAAGGCGCTCTTCCCCGAAGGGGCGATGGCGAAGGAAGTCGTCGGCATCAAGCCCGTCGCAATCGCGAAGTTCGCGGGCGTCAGCATCCCCGAGGAGACGAAGCTCATCGTCGTGCGCGTCGAGAAGATCGGCAAGGACGAGCTGCTCGCTAAGGAGAAGCTGTTCCCGGTGCTCGCCATGTATGTGTACGACGACTGGAAACAGGCGGTCGCCAATGCCAGCGCGAACATCGACAACGAAGGGACGGGGCACAGCTGTGTCATCCACTCCTTCACGAAGGACAACATCGAGTACGCGGCGGAGCAGATCCGCGTGTCGCGCTTCGTCGTCAACCAGATCGGTTCCAACAGCCTCGGCGGCACGCTCGCCAACGGGCTGAACCCGACGGGGACGCTCGGCTGCGGCACTTGGGGCAACAACAGCATCAGCGAAAACCTCTGGTGGACACACCTCGTCAACATCAGCAGGATCGCCTACGAGATCAAGGACGCGCCGGGGCTGAAGCTGACGGACGACGAGATCTGGAGCGCGTCATAATAAGAACGAATGGCGTTATTGTCGATAGTTATGGTGAGGCGCCCAATCGCCGAGTGATTTGTGCTATGATAGAGAATAGCGGCTTTCAGGCGCCAAACCATTTATTTCAGTTACAAAAGCATCAAGGAGGATCACAATTATGGCTGATATCACAAGCACAATTTCGGGCAAGGTCTCGGAGATCAACATTGCCGTCGGCGATGCCGTCACCGAAGACGACGAGGCATTCATCGTCGAGGCGATGAAGATGGAGACGGTCATCTACGGCGAGGCAGGCACGGTCAAGGAGATCTGCGTCGCGGTCGGCGACAATGTCGAGGAGGATCAGGTCCTGGCAGTCGTGGAATAGGCACGGACTGCTCCGGCGCGCACCGCCATGTAGCGCTTGCACGCCGACACGATGGTTATCGTTTTTCATGAGGATGGGAGCAAGGACGATGGATTTTGGACTTACAGACGAACAACGGATGGTGCAGGAGATGGCGAAGAGCTTCGCCGAAAAGGAAATCGCCCCCTACGTCGAGGAGGACGAGGAAAACCATTACTACCGCAGGGAAATCCTGACCAAGATGGGCGAGATGGGGTTGCTCGGATGGAGCATGCCTGAAGAGTACGGCGGAAACGGCATGGGTTGGATGGAAGCTGTCACGGCGCTCTACGAAATCTCGAAGGTTCATACCTCTTG
>JAITHG010000032.1 GCA_031280075.1 Eubacteriales Family XIII. Incertae Sedis bacterium
AGTCCTCCTTCGAGATGTTGTGGCAGGAGTGGAGCTGCAGGACTTTTGCACCCGTCTGCTCGCTGATGGCATCCGCGAGCTTCTTGTTCGACAGCTCGATGTGGAACACGGCGGGGATCTTCTCGTCCCGGATGAAGTCGATGAGCCCCGCCACCGTCGAGGCGCTCGCCTCGCTCTCCGTGGAACAGCCGGGGAAGGCGGCGCGGTAGGAAAGCCCATAAGCATCCGCAAAATACCGGAAGGGGAAGCGATCCGCGAACACGATGGTGCGGCGTTTGGCATTTGTCACTACATCTTGAAAGCTGGCATCGAGCGTGTCGAGCTGTCCGATGTAGGCAGCCGCGTTCTTCGCATAATCCTCTGCGTGCGCGGCATCGGCGGCACAGAGCGCGTCCGAAATCTTCTGCACGATGCGCACGGCGTTCTGCGGGGCAGTCCAGACGTGCTCGTCGAGTTCTGCCTCGTGCCCGTCGCCCTCTTCTTCCGTCGCTTCATCCGCTTCTTCCTCTTCCTCCTGCATCCCTTCCACGATCTCCTCCTCCACGGGCTCGACACAGTCCATCAGCGTGACGACCTGCATGCCGGACGTGTCCATGGACGCGAGCACGTCCTGCACCCACGCGTCGGACTCGCCGCCTACGTAGAGGAAGAGGTCACAGTCCTGGATCGTGAGGATGTCCCGTGGTGTCGGCTCGAAGGAATGACTTTCTGCAGCAGGCGGCAGGAGCATCGTGACATCTGCCAGACCGCCCGCGACCTGCCGGGCGAAGTCGTAGGGCGGGAAGATGGTTGCGACGACGTTGGGGCGCCTGTCGTCCTTCGCCTGGGTCTCGTCCGCCGTGCCGTCCCCCGCAGGGTTGTTTGCGGACGGAGCCCCGCAGGATGCGAGCAGCACGGCGGCGAGCAGGATGAGCAGGGCTGCGGCAGCGACATGCCGCCTGCCCCGATGCCTGCCTCTACACCTGACTATATGGTCGTGGCTGTTCTCGTGATTGTAGCTGTTCTTGTATTGAAATCTGTTCTTTTGCGTATGCTTGGTGCATTCCATCCTGTAGACCTCCCTGTTGTTCGGTATCGTATGCAGCACCGGTCGCGATGGTGTCCGACCCTGCATCTGCATTTGTATGGATCGTGCAAATGCAGGAGCACAGCGGGCAGCGCCCGAAGCGTGGACACAGCGAAAATGCTGCGTGGCTTCCCTAACAGGTAGGTTCAATAATCCAGTCTGACTTTCAGCCTTACCGGTGAGGTGCGCACGGTGCGCGAGAGAAGGGCTGGCAGGGGTGCGGGCACTGCGGACAATGGACGGAAAGCGATGAAGGTGCCCACGACCGCGAGGGAAAGCAGCTTGCCGAAACTCGCAGCCGCCGCCATATGGGCGCAGGTGGCGCAGGATCCGCCGGGGGCGCTCCGGTCGTGTGAGTGCCCGGCGTGGAAGACGAGGTAGGCGGAAGAGAGCAGGAAGGAGGCGACGAACAGAACGCAAAGCACACGTGCCGCCCGGCGGAGGCGGGGCAGGCTATGGAATCGTCGGTTGGTTATCGAAGTCCTCGTATCGTTCATACCGCCATTCTGTCTTGCTGGTAATTGTTGCGTCGCTTTCCATTTCTCTACGCTTACTATACGCCCTTCGCACAAAAACATCAAGCGTTTCGAGTCTGTAGCCTCTCCAATCTTCGCGGTTCACAACTCGATCTGCCCGCTGCGGACGAAGCGGACGCTTCCGCTGATCGTGAGCTTGTGGAGCTTGCCGCCCTGCAGGGTCGCTCGAGCGGTGATGCTGCCGCCGGGCTGCGCGAGCGCAATTTCCGTGGAGGCTCTGCGCTGCGTAGCCAGCCAGGCTGCCACCGCCGCGCTGCCTGAGCCGCAGGCGCGTTCCCAGATGCTTGTGCCCGCATCCGGCACGCAGACAAGCGGACGGATTGCGGCGGCATCTTCGTCCAGTAGGATCAGCCCGAAGGCGGGCGCATGCAGCTGCTGCATCCAAGATTGGAAGGCCTGCTCGAGGGCGGGCGTGTCAAGCGTTCCCGACAGTGCGCCCTCGCAGGGGACGATCACGTGGTCGATGCCGGGCATGTGCACGACGGGGACGGAAAGGGGACGGTTCTTTTCTGTCCCCTTTCCGTCTAGGATGTCCCCAGGAAATGTTTCTAATGAGATGGACTCCGGCAACGGCATGTCCACTTCTCCGGTGGCATTGCCCTCCGCGTCCACGGTGACGCGCACGCGGACGGTGCCGCTTGCGCCTGAAACTTCGAGTGGAATTTCGTCAGTATAGGGGGGGATGCCATGCGCAAGGTGCACGCCGAGCGACATCGCCGCGTTCCCGCAGAACTCGCCGCCTGCCATCTGCAGGCGACCTCGCACGGCGGAACGGACGGGACGGATGAACCCCACCTGCTCCGCTTCCGGTACGGCTTCCATCAGCCGCCGGGCAGCCTCCGCCAGCGCTGCGCCGGAAAGCTCGCTGCCCGCTTCGGGCGAAGCCAGCACCGTGATGTTCCCCGAAGGGTCGTATACCCAGTAGTCGATCTTCATGTTGTCCTTGCCGTGTTGTCCAGGATAGCCCCCTTTTATTGGAAGCCCTGCGAATAGCGCTCCAGGAACTGCTTTGTCCTTTCTTCGCGTGGGCTGCCGAGCACTTCGTCCGGCTCGCCTTGCTCCACGATCACGCCGCCGTCC
This sequence comes from Eubacteriales Family XIII. Incertae Sedis bacterium, assembly GCA_031280075.1. Next base: position 2,683 of record JAITHG010000032.1, read on the forward strand.
ATGAAGACCACGGTGTCCGCGATCTCCCGCGCGAACTGCATCTCGTGCGTGACGATGATCATCGTCGTGTGGCTCTGCGCCAGTTCGCCGATCACGCGGAGCACCTCCCCGGTCAGCTCGGGGTCTAGGGCGGAGGTAGGTTCGTCGAAGCAGAGGATGTCCGGCTCGAGCGCGAGCGCCCGCGCGATGGCGACGCGCTGCTGCTGCCCGCCCGAAAGCTGGTGCGGATAATTGTGCAGCCTGTCCGACAGCCCGACCGACCCGAGGATGCGCCGTGCCCGCTCGTCGATGCTCTCTGCCCGCAGCTTCCCGCCCGCAGCTTCCCCTGCCGCCCCAGCCTTCATGAGCAGTTCGGGCGCGAGTGTCACGTTGCGCAGTGCTGTGTATTGGGGAAAGAGATTGAAGGACTGGAACACGAGCCCGAAGTGCAGGCGGTTTTTCCGGATCTCGCTCTCGCTCAGCGTCGAGGGGTCGTCCGCGTCGAAGATCTTCTCCCCTTTCACGCGGATCGTCCCGCCGTCCGGCTCCTCGAGGAAGTTCAGGCAGCGCAGCAAGGTCGTCTTGCCGCTGCCTGACGCGCCGATGACCGCAAGCGACTTCCCCCTCTCAAGCGAGAAGCTGATGCCCTTCAGGACCTCCGTCGGTCCAAAGCTTTTGTAAAGATTCTCAACGTCCAGTATCGCCATTTTTCTCACGCTTTCGATTTTGTTCAAACTACTATTCCGCCCGCGCTCCGCATCCCTGCTCAAGGGCACAGTTCAGATCTTGAAGTACCCCAGCCTGCGTTCGGTATAAGCGAACAGCAGGGACAGCACGCCAACGAAGATCAGGTAGAACACGGCTGTGTAAAACAGCGGCCAGATGAGCGCCTGCGACTTGATGTAGCGCTGTCCGTAGAAGATGATCTCCGTCACCGCGATGATGCGCGCCAACGAGGTATCCTTCACGAGGGTGATGATCTCGTTTGACATCGGTGGCATGATGCGCTTGACCATCTGCAGCAGCGTGATCTTCACGAAGATCTGCCGCTTCGTCATGCCGAGCACGAGCCCTGCCTCCGTCTGTCCGTGCGGGACGCCTTGGATGCCTCCCCGGAAGATTTCCGAGAAATAACAGGCGTAGTTGATGGAGAAGGCGACGATGGTCGCCGTGAAGCGGTCGAAGACGACGGTATGCCAGATCAGCCCCGGCACGTAGAACACGATGATGAGCTGCAGCATGAGGGGCGTGCCACGGATCGCCCACACGAACACGCGCACGAGAAAGGAGACGGGGCGGAAGGCGCGCACAACCCTCGCCGCCCTGCCCTCTGACAGGAGCGTCCGCTTGAACGGCATCCAGCTGTTCATCGAGCCGAAGGAGACGAGGAGCCCCAGCGGGAGCGAGAAGAGGAGTGTCAGCGCAAAGATCATGCAAGTGGTGCCGAATCCCTTCAGCAAATTCATAGTGACGTCAAGGAACATGGTATCTGTCTGCAGCCTTCCTACTTGTTATGCCAATTGGTTATTGCTCCGCGCGTCAATCTGAGTCCGACGGTCTGCGTCGACCGATCCCAGTCTTCGGTTTTTAGTTCCGTAAGCCAGGGGGGGCGATAGACGCAAGAACGGAGGAAACGCCAATAGGCGCTTCCTCCGCAGCAGTGTGCAGGGTCTTATTCGTAGAAGAACGCGACTTTGTACTTCTCGGCGAGCGCGGCGAGCGTGCCGTCTGCCACGAGCTCAGCCGTGATCTCGTCGATCTTCGCGGGCAGGTCGCTGCCGGTGCGGAAGCCGATCGCCAGCACTTCCTCGGACAGGATGATGTCCGGAAGGATGACGAGGTCTTTGTAGGCATCCTTGCCGACGAGCTCCTTCGCCATGGTCGAGTCGACGGATGCCGCGTCAGCAGTGCCCGCGTTGACCTCCATCAGCGAATCCACGAGGCTTGCCACACCCTGCAGACTCGCCTCCAGATCGGGGTTGTTCTCGACTGCATCCGCCCCTGTGGAGCCGTCCTCGGCTGCGATCTCAAGCCCCGCGAGGTCGGCGATGGTCTTGTATTTGCCCGCATTCGCCTTCTGGACGACCACGACGATGTCGTTCTTGACGTAGGGCTTGGCGAAGTCCATGTTCTCGTCGCGCTCCGCCGTGTAAGTCATGCCGTTCCAGATCGCGTCAATGTTGCCCGCGTTCAGCTCGATCTCCTTGTTGTCCCACTCGATCTCGATGAACTCCGGCTCGACACCGAGCTTCTCGCAGACCGCCTTCGTGTACTCCGTGTCAAAGCCGATCAGCTCGCCCTTATCGTCGTAGTAGTTCATCGGCTCGTAGTTCGTGATGCCGATGACCATCTTCCCCGCCGCCGTGATCTTGGCGAGGTCGCCTGCGTCCGCGTCGGCAGGCGCATCCGTCTCGGTCTGTGCGCCGGGATCCGCTGGCGGCTCGCCCTCGCTTTCCGCAGGCTTTTCACCGCCGCAGGCGGCGAGCAGGAAGGCGCAGAGAACCGTGACGAGCGCGATGCTAAGGAGTTTCTTCATCAATTCCACCTCATTTTTCCATTCCATAACGGTTGCGGACTTTAGCACGTTACCATGCTGTACCGCTACAACATTAAACCACAAAGTGCGTGGGAATACAAGGGGGTGTGTTGTTATTCTGCGTTGTTATTCTTCCTCCCGAATCGAAGCGAGCTTCTGGTTGATGCGCTTGCTCTCTGCCCTGTAATAGAGGTAGAAGCCGAGCCAGGTCGCCAGGGAGCCGACGAGGATGATGGACACGGCGAGGACAGTCGTCACTGGGCGGACATCCCCGCCCGTGGGGATCCAGCCTAGGTGCAGGGCGACGGGCAGGTAGATGGAGAACCCGATGCCAAGGTGGATCAGCGCCTTGAGCCCCCGAGCGATGCGTTCGCTCCGATACACGAGCGTAGGAACGGCAAAGCCGATGCCGACCAGCATGGAGAACAGCGCGTACTCCGTGAAGCTGGGGGAGCCGGAACCGGGCGTGACGATGGGGAGCCCCATTGCCTGCTCCAGGACGATGCCGACGGCGACGAGCCAGGCGCAGCCGTATGCCATGCCGCCGAACGTGAGCCCTACGACATCCTTGACTGTGATACCACCTGCCTCTTGGGATTGCTTGCGATGATTGGTTTCCATTTTGTATTTTCTCCTTTGTTGTGTTTGATGTTCTAATTATGGTTGTTGTATTCGCCATGTCTTCCGTGCAGGGTGTCTTCATTTTTCTTGCTGCGCTTGACGGATTTGTCGCACCTACCGTGCCCGTCATGTTCGCAATGCTTCCGGCATCGCACGGGGCTACAGCCCGATCCGTTCCTTGAAAGCCGTCACGTACCGCCTCGAGATATATTCGTGCACGCCGTTGTGCATCACGATGTCGAGCGCGCCGCCGAATCCAGCCTCCACGCGGGCGATCTTCAGGATGTTGACGATGGCTCCCTTGGATATCCGGCAGAACGCATTGCCCAGCATGCGCTCGAGCTCGTAAAGCTTTTTCCCTGACAGAAAACGCTGACCAGTCCCGTCGTAGAGCATGACCTCCCCCTGTTCTGTCCGGACGATCTGTATCTCAGCCGGCTCCAGCACGAAGAAGCTATCTTCCTGCCTGCCCGTCAGGACGTTGGGCGCTTCCCTTCCTGCCACGGGCAGACCTTCGAGCATCTCGGCGGCAGCCTGTATGTCCGGGGTCGCCTTTTCTGCGTGGAGCACGGCATAGGGTTCCGCCAAATCCGGCATCAGTCTGATCTCTACTCGCATGGCTGTCCTTTCATTGTTGTGATTGCAGTCGCTGTTGCTGCTACGAAGTCGGTGCTGTTTGGTGTCATTGCTTGGACAGTCGCGCCGTCCAGCACACCGTCCTGCTGCGTTTCAAAGCCTCGCAATACCGCCAGCATTGCTGTGTTTTGCGCCTTGCATGCCGGTGTGCTGAACACCGCTTTGTGTCCAATGTTTAGCTGCCGGGGCAATGATTGATTCATTTTATCGCACTATCGCAGTTTCGTCCAAACCGCCTTCGGCTGCGGGATGCCTGCGCTTGGATTGCCGCGTCGCCTGCGGCGGGCTACCATTGCCCTTGCGGTTTCTGGCAGCGTTTTTTTGTGCACCTGTTTCATTGGGTTGCCCCGGCCTCGTTCTGCATAGTGGGGTGCCTGCGGGTCTGCACCAGACGGATGCCCAGCGCGCCTTGCATGACGGCCATCACGGCTGGCAGGATCCAGAGTTTTTCCGCAGGCAGCAGATAGCCCAAGGCTGCCATTGTAATGACGGACGTCCAGGAGAAGGCGTAGAAGAGCCCCTGGTTGTACAGCCAGCCGAACAGGATCAGGTGTGCGCCCGTCACGGTGGGCAGCGCGACCAGGAAGAGCAATGGTTCGCGGATGAGCAGCAGCACCAGGAAGGGTGTGAAGAGAACCTGCGCGGCATTCAGCAGACCTGCCATAGGGCTAAGCGGGTTTCCTGCAGCCACAGAAGGGATCTTGAA
>JAITHG010000035.1 GCA_031280075.1 Eubacteriales Family XIII. Incertae Sedis bacterium
TGCCCACGCCGATATGCCCGCCGGGCGTGGGCCCCCCGCCGGTCTGCGCACCCGTCTGAACCCGGATGCGTGTGAGTTCGGCATCGATGTCGCCGTCGAAGTCGTTCACGACATCGAGGCAGGCCGCGTCACCATCGCGGAACGCCCGCAATGTCAGTTTCCCGTGCGGCAGCAACGAGATCCCGTGCTCCACCGCGTTCTCCACCAAGGGCTGCATGATGAGCCTCGGCACGCGCAGCCCGAGCAGTGTGCCATCGATGTCCTTTTCCACCGTCAGCCTTTCTCCAAGCCGCACGGATACAATATATAGGTACGAATCCAGGTAGCGCAGCTCCTCGTCCAGCTGGACGAGGGTGTTTCCGTCGCGTCCCATTGCCGCGTCCAGCATGGTCGACAGCGCCTCAAGCATGGCAGTGACGCGATCCGTCCCCGCCATGCGCGCTTCCCATGCCACGATCTCGAGCGTGTTGTTGAGGAAGTGCGGGTTGATCTGGCTCTGCAGCGCACCGATGCGCGCGTCCTGCAAGGCGAGCTGCTCCTTGATGCTCTGTTCGAACATCTCCTTGAGCTGCGAGGACATGCCGTTCATCGCCGTAGCCAGATCGTTGAACTCCGCGCCTCTGTATTCTGCAGGCATCTGCCAACCCAGCCCGCCGCCGGAGATCCGTGCGGATGCCTCCGCGAGATCCTGCACGGGTGCCGTGATGTTGCGATGGAAAAAACGCAGGAAGACGAAGGTCAGGAGAGCCGTCATCAGCACGATGAAGAGGGCGATGTAATAATAGGGTGAGAACATGCTCCGAAACGGGAGGTCGGAGAGCCTCGCCGTGTAGACTGCAGCATGGCCCTCGATGTCCTGCCTCTTGCTGATCGTATAATTGTACAAGCGACTGTCCAGGCGCAGTTCCCCGTTCACGAGCGCTTTTGACGAAGCGGGTGCCTCACCCTCCCCACGGATGCGCTCCCCGTCGATGTAGACGGTCTCATCCGTCCACATCTGCCCCTCCGGGACAGAGAAGACGTGCGAAGCGTCCAGGTTCAGCACGAGTACGGCGAAGGGGGTGTAATCCCGATCCACGAGGTTGCGCACAAGCAGCAGCCCGCCCATCTCCGGCTCCGGCAGGAAGCAGAAATCCGTGCCGAGCCCTGCAGAGACCTCCGCAACCTGCCCAAGCGCCCCCGCCCGAAATGCCGTCAGCCGTTGTGCCTGACCCGTGCGCCTGCGATCCGACGCAGCGAGCACCCGATCCGGTTCGTCTACGAAAAAGAGCCAGGCATCGAGGATTCCGGTGTTGCGCCGCAGCTGTCCGCCGAGGTAGCCCGTGACCTCGGCGTAGAGCCGGACGTAGTTCCCATCCTGCAAATAGCGCCCAAACGCTGCACGCACGATGCCGTCGTAGCTCACCGTCCGCGAGCTCGCCAGCGCCTCCAGCAACCTCCCCTGGCTTTTGAGGGCATAGGTCTCGAAGCTGTATGCGAAGGCATCTCCCGTGTTTCGGTTTGCGTTTTCCGTGATGACGAAGAGCATGGAAGCCAAGAACAGGACGATGGGCAGCACCCAGCAGAGCAGCAGGATCGACAGGAATCCCCATCGCAGCGAATACGTCTTCCTCTGTCCGTTGCGCACACATTTTTGATCACGCTCCATTTTTGTTATGCCCCCAAAGTCTTTCGCACAAGCCGTGCCGACAACAATTTCATTTGCATTCTCCCGTGAGTGTTATATAATCATAACACATCGGAGGGATCGTCTTTTTTGCACCACACCTTTACAACAAGGGTGGACAAGGAAAGACAAACGCAAACATTAACATCGGGTACTCGAAAAAATACAATTAGCATCATAGACAGACGATCCATTGTCGGTAATGATTTGGTGTCCGAAAAAGGCACCGCAGTTGAATGGGAGGTTGGTTATGGCGGCTTCATCTCGCAATGCCCATCCTCGGTCGGATCGCGCAAGGAGGAAGCAATGAAAAAACTACTGGTATTCGTGCTCGCCATCGCCATGACGGCAGTCTTTGCCCTTGGTGCCTGCACCGGTGACAAAGGCGGCAGTGGAACAGGCAGCGAAGGTGGCGGGGGCGAAGGGACACCCGCAGGCGGCATCGAACTGCGGGTCGTCACGAGCTACGGTGGCGACGATGGAAACCGTACAAACTACGAGAACGCCTTCCATGCCTGGGAGGATGCGACGGGCAACTCGGTCAGCGACGACTCCGCGACCTCGAACGAGGAATGGAAGGGAAAAGTCAACACCGATTTCGAGACCGGCACAGAGCCGGATGTCCTGTTCTTCTTCACGAACAACGACTCGGACAACATCGTGAACGGCGGCAAGGTGGTCTCTCTGGAGGAGATCCGTGCGGAGTATCCGGACTACGGCACAAACCTCTCCGAGGAACTCCTGCCTGTCTCCCCTGCGGACGGAAAGAAGTACGCGCTGCCCTCGACCGGTTTCTGGGAGGCGCTCTTCGTCAACAAGAAAATCCTTGAGGAAGTGGGCGTTCCCATCCCGGGTGCGGATTACACGATGGATCAGTTCATCGCCGACTGCCAGAAGGTGAAGGACGCGGGGTACACACCCATCGCAGCCTCCCTGCAGGAAGTCCCGCACTACTGGTGGGAGTTCGAGGTGTTCAACAACGGTAGCCCCGCCACGCACCTGACCGTGCCCGCGGAGGCGGACGATGCGGCGGGCAAGACCTGGGCGGCAGGCATGGACGACCTGAAGACCCTGTACGACAAGGGCTTCTTCCCGGAGAACACGCTGACCGCGAAGGACGCGGACACCGTTCAGCTCATGTTTGACGGGGAGGCGGCCTTCCTCATCGACGGCAGCTGGAAGGTCGGTGCCTTCCTCGCGCCAGGGGCTGTGGAGAACGTGGACGACTTCGCCGTGACCTACGTGCCCGGCAAGGGCGAGCGCAAGGCGACGGACATCATCGGCGGCATCTCGATGGGATACTACATCACGAAGCAGGCTTGGGACGACACCGAGAAGCGGGAGGCAGCCGTCAGCTTCATCCAGCATATGACGAGCGACGAGGTTCTCGCCTCCTTCGGAGCGAACGGGGCACCGACAGCGGTGCGGAACGCCGCGAAGGACGACGCTGCTAGCGCCTTGGTGGCATCCGCACAGCAGATGTTCGTCGGACAGACGAGCATGACGGGCGCGGTGCAGGATCTCCTGCAAGGACCGGCGCGTGACGCGCTCTTCGCAGGCGTGAAGAACGTCGTGACAGGCGGCGACACACCGGAGAAACTGCTCAAGAAGACCGTGGAACTCAACGTGCAGTAGACTGGGGGGAGAAGGGCCGCGCTCGGCGCGGCCCTTTGCTCCATGTGCGATTGACGCTCGATCATTCAGAGGGCCATTATGAACAAATCAACGATATACAGCAGGAAAGGTCCGCTCATCGTTTTCCTCGCGCCGGCCTTTGCGTTCCTGATGCTCTTTCTGTTCTACCCCTTCGTCAGGAACATCATCAACAGCTTCAACAATATCGTCGGGCTCGGCACGCCCTCGCGCGGTCTCAACAGCCCCTTCTTTGCAAACTTCGTCCGTCTCTTCACGGACACCATCATGCAGACGGCATTCAAGAATACGCTCATCCTCATGCTGTGCACCATCGTGTTCCAAGTTGGGATCGCCATCGTCCTCGCGCTCCTCGTGGATCGCATCAAGAAGGGCGCGGAGAGTC
>JAITHG010000072.1 GCA_031280075.1 Eubacteriales Family XIII. Incertae Sedis bacterium
AGGGACGACGGCGCAGTCCGAGCAGTGCGGGAGCGTTGCACCTTCACAGGCGAGCACGGCCGCCGCCCCGCGCGCGAGCGCCTGCCCGATGTAGTCGTGCCCGTCTGCCTCCCGCCCGACCGTCGCGACGAAGAGGTCGCCTTCGCGCACGAGGCGGCTGTCGATGTTGACCCCTGTGATCTCTGTCTCACCCCCGCTGATGATGCGGTGTGGTATGCCCTCAAGCAGCTTGCTGAATCTCATGGATGTGATCTCCTGCACATACCTATATTATACGATAACCATCAATCTTTTGTGTCTGTCCGGTTGTACACCACACCGATGTCCCCTCGCGAGAACGCGCCTTCAAAGTGGATGCGTGCCACGTTCCGGTATGCCTTCTCGCGCGCCTCCCCGTGCGTAGCCCCGACGGCACTGATGCCGAGGACGCGCCCGCCGTCCGTGAGGACTGCGCCGTCCGTCCCAAAGCGTGTGCCCGCGTGGAAGACGACGATGCCGTCCTCCATGCTGTCCAGCCCCTCGATGGGCTTGCCCTTCTCGTAGCGACCGGGGTAGCCGCCCGATGCCAGGACGACGGTGACGGATCGCTGTTCCGACCAGCGGATCTGTGTCCCCGCGAGCCTGTCTTCCGTCACGGCGCGGAAAATGCCAAGCAGGTCGCTGTCGAGCCGCCGCAAAACGGACTGCGTCTCCGGATCGCCGAAGCGGTTGTTGAATTCGATGACCTTCGGTCCGTCTTCCGTGAGCATGAGCCCGATGAAGAGCACGCCGCGGAAGTCGAGCCCGTCCGCGCGGAATCCTGCGAGCGTGGGGCGCAGGATGCGTTCCTCGATCTGGGCCTCGAGCCGGGGCGTGAACAGGAGGCTCGGGGAGTACGTGCCCATGCCGCCCGTGTTCGGACCTTTGTCCTCGTCGAAGATGCGTTTGTAGTCCTGGGCGGAGACCATGGGCACGATGGCGCTTTTGTCCACGAAGCAGAGCACGGATGCCTCCACGCCGCGCAGGCACTCCTCGACGACGACACGGTCGCCCGCCGCGCCGAAGACGCGCGCGCCCATCATGTCCTCGATTGCGGCACGCGCCTCCGCGTCGTCCTCTGCGAGCACGACGCCCTTGCCCGCCGCAAGCCCGTCCGCCTTCAGCACCATCGGCCACCCGAAGATGCCGATGTCGGCGAGCAGCGCGTCCTTGTCCGTATACTCCCGGTAGGCGGCGGTCGGGATGCCGTGCCGGAGCAGGAAGGATTTTGTGAAGGACTTGCTCGCCTCGAGCTGTGCACACTTCCTGTTGGGCCCGAAGACCGGGATGCCAAGGGTCTCAATGGCATCTGTCATGCCCTTGGCAAGTGGAACCTCGGGGCCGATGACCACGAGATCCGGGCGCTCTGTGCGGCAGAGTGCGGCGATGCCCTCCACGTCTTCCGCGTCAGCGGGGATGCAGCGCGCGATTTGCGCGATGCCCGCGTTGCCCGGGGCACAGAGCAGCTCCGGGCATTCCGGGCTCTGTGCCAGCTTCCATGCGATGGCGTGCTCCCTGCCGCCGGATCCAACGATCAATACTCTCATGCTGCTTTCTCCTGTGCCTGATCAGTGCTTGAAGTGCCTTTCCCCTGTGAAGACCATGGACAGCCCCAGCTCGTCCGCCTTTGTGATGGACTCCTCGTCACGCAGGGAGCCGCCCGGCTGGATGATCGCCTTTACACCGGCGGCTGCAGCTGCGGTCACACAGTCGTCGAAGGGGAAGAAGGCATCGGATGCGAGCACTGCGCCTGTCAGGTCGCGCGCCTGATCCCCACCCTCGTTTCCGCGCACGGCGATGCCGACGCTGCCGATGCGGTTGGTCTGCCCGGGGCCCACGCCGAGCGTCATCTTGTCGTAGGCGATGACGATCGCGTTGGATTTCACATGCTTCACGACCTTCATCGCGAACTCGAGGTCCTCCAGCTCCTTCGCCGTGGGTTGCTTCTTCGTCACGACCTTCATGGCCGTGCGCTCGTACAGCGAGTCGTCCGCGCCCTGGATGAGCAGCCCGCCGTCCACCTTCTTGAGGTCGAGCTGCCCGGTCGGCGGGCACTGCGCGATGTCCGGCAGCGCGAGCAGGCGCACGTCCGACTTTTTCTTCAGTACATAGAGCGCCTCGTCCGTGAAGCCCGGTGCAATGACGATCTCGACGAAAATCTTGCTGATCTCCTCCGCCGCCGAGTGGTCGATGGGACGGTTTGCCGCAATGATGCCTCCGAAGATGGACACGGGATCTGCCTCATACGCCTTTACATAGGCGTTGTGGATGCTGTCCGCGCTTGCCACGCCGCAGGGGTTCGCGTGCTTGACGGCGACTACGGTCGGCTCTGTGAACTCACGCAGCACGGCGAGCGCCCCGTTTGTATCGTTTATATTATTGAACGAAAGCTCCTTGCCGTGCAGCTGCTCTGCTCGGACGAGCGCCCCGCTCCAGGGTCTGATTTCCGAATAATACGAGGCCTGCTGGTGCGGGTTCTCGCCGTAGCGCAGCGCCTGGATCTTCTCGAAGGTGAAGGTCGGGTTGTCCGGCAGCGGGAAGCCGCCCACGGTGCGCAGGTACTCTGCGATCATCGCGTCGTAGGATGCCGTGTGCTCGAAGACCTTCAGGGCGAGCCGGTCTTTCTCCTCATACGCAATCCCGCCGTCCGCGCGCAGCCCGTCCCGCACGGCACGGTAGTCGGCAGGGTCGCATACGACGACCACATCGCGGTGGTTCTTCGCGGCGGAGCGCAGCATGGTCGGACCGCCGATGTCGATGTTCTCGATCGCGTCGGGCAGGGTCACGTCCGGCTTGCTGATGGCCGCCCGGAAGGGATAGAGGTTGATGGCGACGATGTCGATCGGCTCGATGCCGAGCTGCCCGATCTGCTCCATGTGCTCTGCGCGCCCCCGCATGGCTAGGATGCCGCCGTGCACGGCGGGGTGCAGGGTCTTGACGCGCCCGTCGAGACACTCGGGGAAGCCCGTCACCTCGCTGACACCCCGCACGGGGATACCCGCGTTCGCGATCGCTTTCTGCGTGCCACCCGTCGAAATCAGCTCCACGCCGAGATCTGCGAGTCCGCGCGCAAATTCCAGCAGCCCGCTCTTGTCCGATACGCTCAGTAATGCCCTCATAATTGACCTCCGTTTGATTTTATAACTATATCGTCTTTTCGGTCTGCCAGGTGTTTTTGAATGCCCTCAATAAGGATTTCGTGCTCCACTTCGAGCACGCGCCCGGCGAGGCTCTTTGCGTCGTCCGTCGCCAGGACGGGGACTGACCGCTGGATGAGGATCCTGCCCCCGTCCACCTCCTCCGTCACATAGTGGACGGTCGCACCGCTCTCGGCATCGCCTGCCGCGAGCACTGCCTCGTGTACGCGCAGCCCGTAGTAGCCCACGCCGCCGTGTCGCGGCAGCAGGGAGGGATGGATGTTGAGGATGCGCCCTGCGCATGCCTTCACGAAGTGCGCGTCCAGGATGGACATGTAGCCGAGAGTCAGGACGAGGTGCGTCTGCGCCTCTGCAATCAGGCGCAGCATCGCCTCGCCCCGCGCCGCTGCCTCCGGGAAGTCCTCCCGTGGGACAACGGCGGTCTTGATGCCTGCCCGGGCGGCGCGCGTCAGAGCAAAGGCATCCGCGCGGCTCGATATCACGAGTGCGATGCGCGCGTCAGGAATTTTGCCTGACGATATGGCATCGATGACTGCTTGAAGATTTGTGCCGCCGCCCGACACGAGCACGGTGATGTTCGTCATGCGCACCGCCCTACTCCGCCGCGCCGTCCAAGGGCGCAGCGTTTGTGGCATCCGGGACAGGGCGCTCTCCGGGCAGAACCAAGATCCCGTCCCGGAACTGCGCGCACGTGCCGCCGCATGTACCGCCGCACGTGCCGCCCACGCTGCTGCCGCCTTCGAGGATCTCCCCGATGACGTGCGCGCCGCCCACGCCTGCCTCCGTCAGGATGTCGAGCGCCTGCCGGCAGTCTGCCTCCCGGACGGCGACGACCATGCCGATGCCCATGTTCAGAGTGTTGTAGATCTCCCCGTCCGTCATGCCGCTCCGCGCCTGGATGATGCGGAAGATGGGCGGCACCTCCCAGCTCCCGAGCCGGACACCCGCCGAAAGCCCCTGCGGCACAATGCGCGGAATGTTCTCAATGAAACCGCCGCCCGTGATGTGGGCGATGGCGCTCGGGCGGATTTTTCCAAGAAGGGTGAGGACTTCCTTCGCGTAGATGCGCGTGGGTCTCAGCAGTTCCTCTCCGAGCGTCCCATCCAGCCCCTCGATGCGGCTGTCCACCGTCAGCCCCTCCTGCTCGAAGAAGAGCTTCCGGACGAGGGAGTAACCATTGCTGTGCAGCCCCGATGAGGGCAGTCCGATGAGCGCGTCGCCCGCGCACACCCGGCTGCCGTCGATGATGTCCGCCTCGTCCACCAACCCGACGGCAAAGCCTGCCATGTCGTAGTCGCCCTCGGCGTAAAACCCCGGCATCTCCGCCGTCTCGCCGCCGACGAGGGCACAGCCGGCGAGGGAGCATCCGTCCGCGACACCCCGGACGATGTCCGCCGCCTTTTCGGCACGCAGCCTGCCCGTGGCGATGTAGTCGAGGAAGAACAGCGGGCGGGCACCCTGGCAGAGCACGTCGTTGACGCACATCGCCACGAGATCCTGCCCCACCGTGTCGTGTCTGTCCGCCAGGATGGCGACCTTGAGCTTCGTCCCGACACCGTCGCTCCCGGCGACGAGCACT
>JAITHG010000136.1 GCA_031280075.1 Eubacteriales Family XIII. Incertae Sedis bacterium
CGACTGCGCGACCTATCCCCCGCGAGCCCCCTGTCACCAAGGCCGTCCGGCCTGACAATAATCCTTCCATCCTCAGATCGTCTCCTCTTTCTTTGATTGATTCCACTCCAATTGACAAACTAGTCCCGTTTCCTGTCATTTCGTCAAGGATGCCCATGCCTCTTCGAGCGAGGCGACATCCGACACATTCATGGCAAGGATGCCGGGCAGCGACTTCTTCACGAAACCTGTCAGCGCCTTGCCTGGCCCGAACTCGACGACAGCGTCCACACCGAGCGCGGAGATCGCCTCCAGCGTCTCCTGCCAGTAGACGGGCGACATCGCCTGTCTTCCCATGACCTCGTCTACCGAACCGGCGTACTCCGCGATCGGTCTGCCGGTCAGGTTCAGGAAGACCGGGCAGGTGGGCGTGCCAAACTGGATGTCCTGCGCCGCTTGCCGGATGCCCTCTGCCGCCGGACGCATGATCTCCGTATGGAAAGCCGTACTGACGGGCAGCGGGATGATCTTCAGCTTCCTGCCGACCTCCTTGGCGCGGGCGGCGAGTTGATCGATCGCCTCGGCATCCCCCGCGACGACCGTCTGCGTCGGCGCGTTGAAGTTGACCGCCTCCAGCACGAGCCCGCGCGCCTCAAGCCCCGCGCTGTCGTGGACATCGCGCACCGCCTCGAGCACTTCTGCGCGCGATCCGATCACTGCCGCCATCGCGCCGCGCGGGCTGCCGTCCCCATGTCGACCGGCATCCGCCATCAGCGCACTGCGCCGGCGAACGAGAGCAAGCCCCTCCGCAAAGGACGGGATCAATCCCGCCGCAGTAAATGCGGCGTACTCTCCGAGCGAAAAGCCCGCCATTCCGACGACCTCGATGCGCTCTTCAAAGTCCGGACGTTCTGTGAACGCCGCCCATGCTGCCAGATCCACCGTGTAGACGGCAGGCTGTGTCACGCGCGTATCCTTCAGCGCATCCTCTGGTCCATCGAACATGAGCCGCTGCAACTCCACACCTGCTGAGTCGATGACGGCTCGGGCTGCCGCAGAGGCCTCGTGCAGATCCTTGCCCATACCGGGGCACTGCGCGCCCTGACCCGCAAACAGTGCTGCGATCTTTTTCTTTACCATGCGCAGAGCCCTCCTGCTGCGGAAAGCAGTTCCCGCGCTTCCGAGAACATCTCTTCGATGATCCCGGCGGCGGGCTGCGTCTTGCCCACGAGCCCGGCGATCTGCCCGGACATGAGCGAGCCGTAGTCCGTGTCGCCGTCCACGACCGCCTTGCGCAACGTGCCGCTCAGATAGGCTTCGTACTCCTCGAGGCTGATGTCTTCCTTCTCCATCTTCAAAGCTTCGCGGGCGAGCTTGTTCTTCAGCACGCGCACGGGATGCCCTGTGTTCCTGCCAGTGACGACAGTGTCGCTGTCTTTTGCCGCGATCACGCGGTCTTTGTATGCCTGTGCGACCTGGCATTCCTCAGCGACCAGGAAGCGCGTGCCCACCTGCACACCCGAGGCACCCAGCAGGAAGGCGGCAGCCACACCGCGGCCGTCCCCGATGCCGCCGGCAGCCAGGACAGGGATGTCCACCGCATCCACAACCTGCGGGACGAGTGCCATGGTCGTCAGCTCGCCGATGTGCCCACCGCCCTCCAGCCCTTCGGCGATGAGGGCATCCGCACCGACGCGCGCGAGGCGGATGGCGAGGGCGACGTTCGACACGACCGGGACGACTTTCGTGCCCGCCCCCTTCAGCGCAGCGACGTACTTGCCCGGATTGCCCGCGCCCGTGGTCACGAGCGGTACCCTCTCGTCACAGACGACCTGCATGACATCGTCCACCGCCGGGTTCATCAGCATGACATTCACGCCAAAAGGTTTGTCTGTCAGGTCTCTAGCCTGTCGGATCTGCGCACGCACAAAGTCTGCGTCCGCGCTGCCTGCGGCGATCAACCCCAGCCCGCCCCCATTCGAGACGGCGGCGGCGAGCCGCGCCTCGGCGACCCATGCCATGCCGCCCTGCAGGATCGGATATCTGATGCCGAACGATTCTGTGATCTTCATTCGTTGCGTCCTTTCATACGAGAAGCCGGATCATCCCGGCTTCCACCCTTCGCTTGTTCTATTTTCGGTCCGAACCGGCACTTCGCCCCAACTGGCGCTTGCCGTTCCCACGCACTGCAAAATCGATCAATGCTCCGGCAGCTAAACATTGGACACAAAGCGGTGTTCAGCGCACCGGCATGCAAGGCGCAAAACACAGCAATACTGGCGGTATTGCGAGGCTTTGCAACGCAGCAGGACGGTGTGCTGGACGGCGCGACTGTCCAAGGTTTAGCTGTCGGAGCAATAATAAGTATACCTTTTTCCCATCTGCTTTGCAAGCATGCTGCGCAGGCGCGCAATCATTCCCCCTTGTCAATTTTGATCGCGCCGTATACGGTCAGCAGGTCATCTATGTGCAGCGCCTGCGTCCGGAAGTTGTCCGGCATCGCCTCCGCTGTCACGAGGAGAAAACCCACATCGTCCTTGACGAAATAGCTCGCCAGGCACTGCCCCGCATCCGAAGTGTAGCCTGTCTTGCCTCCGAGGATCCTGCCGTCTGCCATCTCTAGCTCCAGTCCCTCCTTCTGGTACAGCGTGCTCTTGAGTTCGTATCCCTCCGGACGGCTCGCTGTAGATGCAGTCCGGTAGGTCTGCGTCGTGAAAAACTCGTAAAAATCTTCATTGTAGAGGGCGTAGTCGAGTGCGAGAGCGATGTCACTGACCGTGGAATAGTTCTTCTTTTCGTGAAGCCCGACCGGGTTTGTGAAGTGCGAATCCTTCATGCCGATCCGCTTCGCCATGGCGTTCATGCGCTCGACGAATGCCTCCTCTCCCCCCGCGACCTCCACCGCAAGAGCAGCAGTGCATTCTGAGCCGGAGGAGATGAGCACCCCGTATAGCAGATCCCTGATACTGAACGTTTCGCCGCTGCGGAAGCCAGCTATGGAAGCCCCATCCCCGTAATAATGCGAAAAATCCGCATCCGTGAGGGTGATCTCCCGGTCGAGGTCGGGTGCGCCGTCCAAGACGACGAGGGCGGTGATGATCTTCACCATGGATGCCGGGTAGATCCTGCTGTCCGGTTTTTCTGCAGACCAGATGCGGTTGTGCAGATATGCATCGTCCGCGCCCTCTCCGTCTGTCTCGTCCACCCAGTTCTCACGCCCCTCGAACTTCCGCGAGAAGCCCGTCCGCTGCAGCAGGATGTAGGACGCGCTGTTCAGGGCATCTGCGGGCTCACACTCGACTTTGACTGCATTCGCCTTCTTTTCAAACGCAGCCACCGCCTGCGAGACGGTATCGCGCATCTCCTTCTCCATGCGCACGTCCGAGACTTTTGCGAAGGCAAACACCGCGACGGCCACAATTGCTAGGACGAGGAAGGCCCATCGAAGCGTGCGGTCGCCCCGTCTTTTTTTGAAGCTGAAAAAATATCCTTTGCTCATGAATGAATTATACCATAGTGCACCAAACCGAATCCTTAACAACTTCTTGCATAATTGTTAATACTCTGCTTGGATCGACAGGACAATTTACAGAAATAATGGGAAGAGCAACTAAATCGCCCGCAGGTGGGCACAGGGAGAAAAAAGCGTGTTATACTGAATGCTAGCCCTCTGCATACACCAGCGGGGCAAGATTATCACAAGTGTTTAGCATGTGCATCTGTATGCACGGTTTTGAAATATAGGGAGAATATGTTTCGACGGATTATACACAAAGCGGCTTTGTTCCTCTGCGCCGTTATCGTGCTCGCAAGCCAGTCCTTCTCTTCGGATGCAGTTGTGTCCCCCCTGCCTGGCGCGGCGGTCGGCACGGACAGCATCACCCCAAGCGTACATGCCTTGCAGAAGGCAGTGCGATACGCAGATCTCCTCTATCAGACAGCGGCGGCGACCAAGATCAAGTCGCTGCGCGTCGATGCGAAGCGGCTCCTCTTCGGGCGGAAGGGAGACAGGCTTGAGCTTGTCGTGTTCCTGCGGCCGTCCAATACGGATCGCTCCGCCCTCAAGTTCCTGACAAGCGACCCGAAAGTAGCAACAGTTAGCCGGAACGGAATGGTGCGGGCGCGAGGCTATGGCAGGTGCTTCATCACGGTCAAAGCGGGCGCGCTGAAGAAGAAGATCCCTGTGCAGGTCGCCAAGAAATGGATCGCCATCACATGGGACGACGGTCCCGGCACATACACGGAGAAACTCCTGGAATCCTTGGACAGGATGCACGTCCCCTGCACCTTCTTCGTCGTCGGCACGATGTGTTGCCCCGACAATCACCAGAAGCTGCTGCGCCGCATGCGGAAGGATGGGCATGAAATCGGCAACCACAGCTGGGCGCATGTCGGGACAAAGACGGTCATTCGCGCATCCGTAAAAAAGACGGACACCGCCGTACACGACGCGACCGGGCTTGGCACGGCACTTCTCCGTCCACCCGGCGGCGCGATCAACCCGAACACGAAAAAATGCAGGAAGCCTATTATCCTCTGGTCTGTAGACCCGAAGGACTGGCGGTACAGGAACGCGAAACGCGTAAAAGAATACATCCTCTCACACGCCTACAGCGGCAGCATCGTCCTCCTGCACGACATCCACAAGACGAGCGTGCAGGGCGGGCTTGATGCCATCCGAGCGCTCAAGAAAGAAGGATACGCCTTCCTCACCGTCTCCCAACTCCTCGGCGATGACCTGAAGGATGGGGTGACCTATACGAAGGGCGCGAAAAAAGTGCGCACGATGAAGTTTACCTGAGCTTGAAATCCAGCCGCACGGGATTGTGATCCGATCCTTCATAATCGGCATCCAGGTTCGTTGCCGTCGCAACAACGTTCTCTGACACCATGAACCCGTCAAGCGTGACCTCGTAGTTGATCCCTCGGTGGTACGGGATGCTCGTATCGCGACAGGTCGCGACCGAGGCGGCGTTGTCGGGCTGCACGAGGGCAAAGCCGGCGGGCAGCATGGAGTCTTCAAATGGCTGCGCCCACGGCGGTGTCTGCATCTCACCTTGGAAGGTCTCCAGCGTCCCGTAGAGTGCGTGGTTGAAATCCCCGCCGATGATGACCCAATTGCCTTTTTCGTATTCCTTTTCCGCCGCAGACTTCAGCACGTCCATCTGCCGTTTGCGGATGACGCCACCTTTGTCGTAGGCGGATGTATGCAGGTTGATGACGACGAGCTCGCCTTGCCGGTCTCCCTTCTTGTTCTCCACGGGAAAACGCAAAAGGGAGAAGCAGCGGTCGAGGTCGAAGAACTTGTCCGGGAAGGCTCCCGTGATCGGCAGGCTGTGGCGCTCCGCCCGCGACATGCGGAACTTGCTGAGGGTCATGAGCCCACTGTTGGCGACGCGCCCTATGGGCTTTGTCAGCGGGTAGAGCAGGTATCCGGTATGCATGTTCGTGGAGAAGGTCCAGCAGGCGGCTTCCTCCGTTCCCGTCAACAACCGCCCCGCGATGCGGGCGGCTTGGTCTACACCCTGGCTTCGGTCAGCTTCTTTGTCCACTTCTTGGAAGAGTGCAAAGTCGGGATCCTGCTCCCGGATGACAGCGATGCAGGCATCTGTGTTGTCCTCAGCGGCCTTCTTGCTGGATGCCCTGCTGAAAATGCCCTTGGTCTCCGTACCTGCCTTCATCTTGTTCGTGTCGAGGAAAAAGGAGAACTCGTGGTCATATGCGCCGAAGCCGATGTTGTACGTCGTCGCGGTGTACTTCCTGCCTTTGCGCAGGGTCTTCATGCGATCCGTCGCCTTTTCCCCCTCGCGAAACTCTCCTGAGAGCGCCTCCTGCGGCGAAGGGATGTACGCGATCTCCTGGCTCTGCATGTCGGGGATGCGCGCCGCCTCCATGCTCAAATAAACGACGTAGCCTCCGAACAGGAGCGCCGAGATCACGACGACTGCAACGAATACCTTGATGATCCTGATCACGCCCATGCCTTCTCCCTGTTTGCCACGACACAAACCACTATGCCGGTGCCCGCATGCGAACCGCCTCCCTGCGTGTTCCCAATGGGCTAGTACTTCGATATATCGTCCTTCCAGCGATCCCCTTCGTCCGCGTCAGGAACCGCCTCGCTAGGCTGCGCAGCTTCTTCCGGCGCAGCTTCCTCCTGCCGGTCAGGTTCCGGCCATGGTGTCCAAGAAAACTCTGGGAACCCCTCTGATTGCCCCTGCTCCTGTTCATGGACTTCGGCGGGTGCCTGCTGCGGGGCGGGCACCTTCTGCGGGGCTGCCACATCC
>JAITHG010000151.1 GCA_031280075.1 Eubacteriales Family XIII. Incertae Sedis bacterium
GGGTGCGGGGAGCGCTCGCCCATGAGGTAGGGCAGGTAGAGCAGGCGGTCTGCCCCGGGCGGGATCTTTGCTGCCTCTGCGTCCAAGAATTTGTAAGCGCCTGCCCCCGACGCGGCACCGTCTGCAAGATCCGCGCAGAAGTTGTCTCGGAACCACTGGACGGACAGCCCTGCCGCCTGCGTGCAGCTCATGAAGGTCCACTTGCCGGGCACGCTTGCACAGAGGGAGTGCACGCGCCCCTCCGGATCAATGCGCAGCTCGTCTGACACGCAGTAGATGACGGCGGAGGAACCGAGCGAAGTGAACGCGCTGCCCGCGCGGACGACGCCCATGCCGACAGCGGCGGCGGCATTGTCCCCCGCGCCTCCGACCACGGGGGTGCCCTGCGGCAGACCTGTCGCCGCTGCGGCCTCCGCCGTCACATGCCCGGAGATGTCCTGCGACTCGCAGAGTTCCGGCAGCCTGTCCCGCTCGATTGCAAGCCCCCGCAGCATTTCGTCCGACCAGCCCCTTGCGGACACGTCCATGAGCTGCATGCCGGAGGCATCGCTGACATCCGACACGAAGCTGCCGCAGAGCAGGAAGCGGATGTAGTCCTTGGGGAGCAGGATGTGTGCCGTCCGCGCCCAGATCTCCGGCTCGTGTTTCTGCACCCAGCGGATCTTTGCGGCGGTGAAGCCCGTCATCGGCGGGTTGGCAGTGACCTCGATGATGCGCTGCCGCCCGAAGACCTCTTCCATCTCCAGTGTCTCTGCCCCGGTGCGCTGGTCGCACCAGAGGATGGACGGTCGCAGCACGCCGCCTTCCGCATCCAGCAGCACGAGTCCGTGCATCTGCCCCGAAAGCCCAATGGCAGCGGGCATCGAGGCACCCTGTGCTGCAGCGTCGGACAGGACGGCGCGCACGCCGATCCGGACAGCATGCCACCAGTCTGCCGGATCCTGCTCCGCCCAGCCGTTGTGGGGCTGCGCCATCGGATATTCCTCCGTGTGTGCCGCAACGCGCTGCCCGTCTGCCCTGTACAGGGCGGTCTTCGTGCCGGATGTCCCGATGTCGATCCCGAGCAAGGTCTCCATGCGCAGCCCCCTCACCCGAATAGGATCTGGTTGAAGATGCTCTGCAGACCCTCCTGGTTTCCGGAGCCCGGCATCGCGGGACGGCCCAGCTGCTCCGCGTGCGCCGCCATCTCTGCAAGCGTCGCCTCGCCCGAGACGATGCGTGCGCCGATGCCGGAGCGGAAGCCGGCATAGCGCTCTTTGACGAAGGTGTCGATGCGCCCGTCCTCGAGGAGGGCAGATGCCTTCAAGAGACCGAGGGCAAAGCTGTCCATGCCGAGGATGAAGCCCTTGAACATGTCTGCCTGCGTGTAGCTCGCGCGGCGGTTTTTCGCGTCGAAGTTGAGCCCGCCGTTCGTGAACCCGCCCGCCCGGAGGATCTCGTACATCGCCAAGGTCGTCTCGTACACGTTGGCAGGAAACTCGTCCGTGTCCCAGCCGAGCAGCAGATCGCCCTGGTTGGCATCCACGCTGCCGAACAGCCCTTGGTCTGCCGCGACGCGCAGGTCGTGCTGGAAGCTGTGCCCTGCCAGTGTCGCGTGGTTTGCCTCGATGTTCAGCCTGAAATCGTCTGCCAGCCCGTACTCCTTCAGGAAGCCTGCCGCCGTCGCGGCATCGAAGTCATACTGGTGCTTCATAGGCTCTTTTGGTTTTGGTTCAATGTAGAAGTCACCTTCGAAACCGATCTCCCGCCCGTAGCGGACGGCGCTGTGCATGAGTCGGGCGACATTGTCCAGTTCGAAGCGCATGTCCGTGTTCAGCAGGGTCTCGTAGCCCTCGCGCCCGCCCCAGAACACGTAGCCCGTCCCTCCGAGGCGCACGGTCAGCTCGAGCGCCTTCTTGACCTGGGCTGCGGCGAAGCAGTACACGTCGGGCGAATTTGTGCTGCCTGCCCCCGCCACATAGCGCGGATTGCTGAAGAGGTTCGCTGTGCCCCAGAGCAGCCGGATGCCCGTCTCTTCCTGCTTTTCAAGTACGTGCGACGCGATCTCGTCGAGTCGCGCGTTCGTCTCCCCGATGTCCTCCGCCTCCGGCACGAGGTCGAGGTCGTGGAAGCAGAAGTGACCGATGCCGAGCTTGTGCATGAATTCGAAGCCGGCGTCCACTTTGGCGTGGGCGTGTGCCATCGTCCCCGGCTCTGCCCCAAAGCTCTTGTCCGCAGTGGACGAGCCGAACATGTCTGTGCCGCCCGCGCCGAGGTTGTGCCACCAGGACATCGCGAACTTCAGGTGCTCCCGCATGCTCTTGCCGAGCACCTGCCGATCCGCGTCGTAATACTTGAAACTCAGCGGGTTGGTGGATCCTGGCCCCTCAAAGGGGATGGACGGGATGTCTGGGAAATATGCTTGCATGATGCCTCTCCTTTCGTTGTGGCTCTATCCAAAAATGGTCGCCGGAAGTTGCCTCACAGCATGTGGGGCAGGACGACAACGTTGTCCATGTGGTTTTGGCATACGGCGGGGCGGCGCGCATGGAACAGCCAGTCGAAGGCGATCTCGACCATGCGCTCGCCCTGCAGCCTAGGTTGCTGCGTGACGATTGCGTGGATCATCCCTTCGGCAAGGCAGATGCGCATCGGCGGAATGTCGTCCACGACGATGACCTTTACAGGCAGTCCCGATTCGCGGACGGCGCGCACGCCGCCCTCTGTGCCGGCCGCGCAAAAATACAGCAGATCCGGACGCTGCTCCGCAAGCAGCCGCTTTGTCACCTCGTAGGATGTCTCGTTGTCGTCGTTGTTCTCGGCGACAGAGACCACCGCTGCCCCTTCCTCCATGCCGATGACCTCGCGGAAGCCGAGGATGCGCTCGCCGTGCCCCAGCACGAGGGACGACCCAGTGATGATGCCGATGCGCGCTGCCCCTCCGGCGGGCAGCATGAGCCGCGCGATGTCACCGCAGACGCGCCCGCTGTTCAGGTAGTCGCAGCCGACGAAGGCGAGCTTGCCGTCGAGCGGCAGGTCGTTGTTCAGCGTGACGACCGGGGTGCCGGACTGCTCCGTGAGCGCGGACAGCGCCGCCTGGATACGCGGCGTGTTGATGGGGGTGATCGCGAGCAGGTCGACAGCCTCTTTTGCAAACCGCTCGATCGCCTCCGCCTGCTCAGCCTCGTCGTAGCCCTTGAGTTGATGGATGCGCAGCGCAAGCCCGTATTTCGCGTAGCGGGCGGTCGCCTCCTCGATGCCTTGCAGCACATCGTCGAAGAATCGGTTGTCCCTCGAGTTCATGACGACACCGACGGTGCGCAGCCGCTGCCCCTTGACGAGGGCGCTCGCGAAGGGGTTGGTCTGGTAGTCGTGATCCCTTGCGATCCGGTGCACCCGCTCCGCAATGTCTGCCTTGACGTTCCCGCGACCATGCAGGACGCGGTCGACCG
>JAITHG010000178.1 GCA_031280075.1 Eubacteriales Family XIII. Incertae Sedis bacterium
GCGACCGCATCCCGGACTGGGTTGTCACTATGCCAGACTTATTCGAATACCTCTATGACAAGAAGTCCAAACTCGCTGTGGCCGTCTCGATGCTGACCCCCGTGCTCTACGAGTCTGCCCTGCTGACGGCAGGCGGGCAGGTCATTCACTTTGTGACTGGCATCAACATTTGGGTCGCTATGGGCATCCTTGGCATCATCGTAGTCCTCTACACATCCCTGTCAGGGATGTGGGGGCTCGCCGTGACCGACCTCATCCAGTTCGCCATCATGACGGTCTCGGCAGGAATGCTCTGCTTCGGCATCTTTTCCGAGTACGGCGGGCTGGCAGGCGTGTACGACAGTATCCGCGAGGCGGATCCGCTGCTGCTCACCCCGATGGGGCACAACTCCCTGCTGGACGCCTTCTCTTGGGTCATCGCTGCAGGGGCGCTCTATGCTAATTCGCAAAGTTACCAGCGCTTCGGCTCGTCCAAGAGCGGCGCGGACATCAAGGTGTCCTACACGCTCATGCTCTTCTTTGGCATGTGCTTCAGCGCCGTCATGGTGCTGGCAGGAATGGTCGCATCCGTGCAATTCGCGGGGGCGGACTCTCCGGCAGAGGGCTTTTGGGGCATGACCTTCACTGTGCTGCCAGTCGGGATGCGCGGGCTCTTCGTCGCTGCCCTGCTCGCTGCTGTCATGTCCACGGTCAGCGCCGACTTTCTCATTACCTCCACGGTGGTCATCCAGGACATTTACCGCTCCTTCGTGAACAGGGGGCTGTCCGAGACGCGAACCATCGTCGCCACCCGCATCGTGATCTGGTTCTTCGGAGTCGCCATCATCGGTGCGACCTACTTCTGGCAGGCAGGGATCGACAAGGCCTATTACTACATCGGCGGTTTCCAAGTGGCGGCCTTCTTCATCCCCCTCCTACTTGGATTGACGTATAAAAGAAAGACACCCGCAGCCGGGTTCTGGAGTGTCGTCCTGACCGTCGCATTCTATTTCCTATGGCAGTTCGTGCTGAAAACGCCGCTCGGGATCCCGACCAATGTTGCCGCATGGGTCTTCAGCGCTGTCATCTACCTGCTGATCGCAAACCTCACATGGAATAAGGGGCAGGGCGCGCCGCGCAGCAAAACTGCCCAAGGAGTAGACGGATCGGAAGGAGGCACGCTGTGAACGGAAACGAAAATGGGCGGTCAAGGGAATTTCTCGTCCATGAACAGACCGAGCTGGAGAAGAAGAAAGGCAGGATCGCAGGCTGGCTTGCGGTCGCCGTCCTCCTCTCCGCCGTCCTGATCGGCATCGGCTTCCTGACTGGGAACACCGCTTTAGTCATCGGGCTCGGCATCATCAACATCCTCTTTGGACCCGTGACACTGTTCTTCTACCTGCGGGAGGTGAAACGGGGGATATTCCGGGCGGACGTGGAGGCGGACATGCAGGAGGAAGGATCTTGAGCACGCGGACGACCATCCTGCGCAGTAGGAGCCTCTTCACGGGGCTCACTGCTGCGCCTTGCGACGGCATAGTCGTGCTCGAGGGTGAAAGGATTGCTGGGGTCGGATCTGCGCAGTGGCAAGAGGCGTTTCCGGGGGCAGATATCCGCGACCTAGGCGACAGGACACTCCTGCCCGCCTTCCACGACGCGCACTTGCACCTGATTCTCGGAGCCATGAGCGAGAAGGGTGGTTTCCTCCGCGAGGACAGGAGTGAAGAGGCGGCTGCCCTGCACTTCTACGAACTGAACCCAGACAGGGCGGGAGCTGGCGAGGACGCGAATCCATGGCTGCTCGGGGGAGCGTGGGATCATTTCCTGTGGCCCGGCGGCAGGCTGCCGTCCAAAGGAACTCTCGATCGCTACTTTCCGGATCGCCGCGTCTTCTTGCTCAATAAGGAATGTCACGGGGCATGGGTGAACAGCCGTGCGCTCGCCCACTTCGGCATATGCAAGGACACGCCTGACCCGCCCTTCGGGCGCATATTTCGGGATGCTGACGGTGAGCCGACCGGCTATCTGCACGAGGCGGCAGCCTTCGTCATGCTTAGCCGCATCCTAGGTGAACTGCCTGCGCAGGGCTTCGCGGAATACGTGGGTAGCTTTGCGCAGAAGGCGCTGTCCTACGGCATCACCGCAGTCGCGGACATGCCGATTTCGGGCATCAGCTCGTGGGAGGTCTATGACGCACTTGAGGCGCGAGGGGGGCTGGAACTGCGCATCCACTACTGTGTGCCCTTCGCTTGGAGCACACAGGAGATGCTGCGCTTGCAGAGGCTTCACAAGAGCGGCACGCTGCGCTTTTCTGGTGCGAAGGAGTTTGTCGATGGCACGCCCATGGGCTATACCGGCTATATGCTCGAGCCGTACAGCGACCGCCAAGACACCTGCGGAAGCCCGGCGGTCGACATCGATTTCTTGCGTGAGAAACTGGCAGAGCTGGCCTGTGCCGGCATCCGAACAAGGCTCCACTGCTGCGGCGACCGAGCCGTCCGCACCGCGCTCGACAGCATCGAGCATGCCGCCAAGCGGTGCCGCGATGCGGGGCAGGCGGCGCTTGGGCAGGATGGCATGAGGCTGGCAGC
>JAITHG010000231.1 GCA_031280075.1 Eubacteriales Family XIII. Incertae Sedis bacterium
ACGACCCCTGCCACATCCTGCGCCCAGAGGACTGCCTTCGCCTCGTGGGCGGGGCATCCGGCGACATCCTGCTCTGCGATGTGTGCGGAGGGTTCGGGGAAGGGCTTCTGCGGCGCATCCTCTGCGACACCGACAGGATCATCGCCGTCATAGACCCGCTCCCCTCCGCGATGATGGCAAACCCGGCACGCTTGGAACTGCTCATGGAGCTGGAGAATGCTGGGCTGGATCTCCGCTACGTCCTGAACAAAATGAACAGAGGCGTGAACCGCAGGGAACTGCGTGCCTTCTACCGCATGCGGCTCGCAGCGGAGATCCCATTTTTCGATCCGGCGCAGATCTATCTGGCAGAGTACAACTGCTGTACCCTGCACGCCATGCCCAAGCTAAACGCCGAATTGGCAAGGCATTTCGCCGCCCTTCGCTGACGCATCTGGCGGTCGACCGATGGATTTCCGGCATCTTCACAGCATGTCCACGCGACTGTAACCTATTCGTAATCATATGTGACGAGCGGCATGTTAGAATAACACTGTTAATATTGTTAAAAAATTACTGTTCTATGCCGAATAGCAGATTCGATGGTCATAGAAAGAAACAGAGGGGAATTGTGGCGTTTGGCTGCGCCCCCAAGGCGAAACAGGAGCATGATAGAGTACCAGAACGTCACGAAAATGTATGGCAGCAATGTCGGGGTGGAAAACATAAGCGTCAAGATCAATGACGGCGACTTCGTATTTCTCGTAGGTCCGAGCGGAGCGGGCAAGTCCACATTCCTGAAACTGCTGCTCAAGCTCCTGGATGCTGACACGGGGAGCATTCTGTACAACGGCTACGATGTGGCGCAGTTGTCAAACCGTCGTATCCCGTCGCACCGGCGCAGCATGGGCATCGTCTTCCAGGATTTCAGCCTGCTGCGCAAGAAGACCGTCTATGAGAACATCGCCTTCGCCATGGAGATCGTCGGCAGGCCACGCCGCGCAATCAGGCGGCAAGTGCCGCAGATGCTCGAGCTGGTAGGCATTCCCGACGAGGGCAAGAAGTATCCGCACGAGATCTCCATCGGGGAGCAGCAGCGGGTCGCTGTTGCGCGCGCCATCGTCAACAACCCGTCGGTGCTCATCGCAGACGAACCGACGGGCAACCTCGACCCGATCACGGGTTGGGAAATCATGCGCCTGCTGGAACAGATCAACCGCCGGGGCACGACAGTCATCATGGTCACCCACAGCCAGGAGATCGTCAACGCGATGGGCAAGCGGGTCATCGCGATCCGCGACGGACATGTCGTGCGCGACGAGAAGAGCGGGTTCTACCATCCGGAAGAGGATGACAGCCCCACCGGCATGAGTGAAGAAGAGGATGAGGTGTTCAAGCTATGATCCTTCGTCCCTTACTGACGATCAAACAGACATTTGGTCAGATAGGGCGCAACTTCGCCATGACGCTCGCCTCGCTCTTTTCGATCACGGCCATCCTGCTCATACTCGGATTCTTCTTCATCATTCTGGTCAATGTGAACAACATCTCCGAATCCGTGAAAGAGAATTTTGGCGAGGTGCAGGTCAACCTGCTGGATGAGGCGGATGCGACCCAGACGCAGCTCCTCATGGACAAGTTCACTGCACTGCACGGTGTCAAGGATGTCAGCCTCCTCACGCGCGAGCAGGCGCTTGAGAACATGAAGCAGAAATGGGGTGACAACGCCTATCTGCTCAACAACCTGAAGGTCAACCCACTGCCCAACGCCATCATCGTCTCGATCGAAAAGCTCGAGGACGCGCAGGGTGTCATTGAGGCGGCGAAGAGCGAAGGCGGCATCGAGAGGGTCAACTATGCGCAGGACGTTGTCGATCAACTCATCAAAATCACGAACGGCATCCAGCTCGGCGCTGTCATCCTTATCATTTGCCTGCTGATCATCTCCGTCATCGTCGTGTCGAACACCATCAAACTGACAGTGCTCGCCCGCGAGCGCGAAATCACGATCATGCGCTACATCGGTGCCACCAATTGGTACATCCGGGGACCTTTCCTGCTGGAAGGCATGTTCATCGGGTTGCTTTCGGCGCTTGTCTCCTGTGGGGCAGTCGCGGGCGTATACCATTATATTGTGGAGAACTTCAGCCTCGATTTTGCGTTGATCCTGTCACGAGGGCTGGTGTCCGAGCAGTTCCTTGTGCAGAACCTATTGATCATTTTCGTGGCGCTGGGCATCAGTATCGGAGCGTGTGGGAGCATCATCTCGATGCGGCGTTTCCTGCGAACCTGAGACTTCCGTGCGGTTGGGGCGTACCCCGACCCCACGCCATTGTGCGGCGATCCCGCTGCATTTGACCGAAAGCCGTATACCGCAGACGCATTCGTGGTACAATAATAAGCAAGGTGCTATTATGGGAAAAGACAAAATGAAAATGACGAAAAGAAAGACATTGGCGGCGATCATAGCGGTGCTACTGGTCTCAGTGCTCTTTGCGGCCGCTCCCGCATACGCAGAAAAATCCCTCGACGAACTGAACGACGACCTAAAAGAAGCGCAGCAGGAGAACAAGGACGCGAAGGCGCAGTACAAGGCGGCGAAAAAGAAGGAGCAGGCGCTCAACGACAAGATCGCTGGGCTTGAAAAGAACATCGCCCAGGCAGAAAAAGAGCTCGAGGCCATCCAGAAGGACATCAACGCAAACAACAAGAAGGTCGATAAGGTGCAGAAGCGAGTCAAAAAGCTCGAGAAGGAAGTCGGCTCGCAGGAGAGCAGCCTGAACAGCCGTCTGCGCGCCATGTACCTGTCGGGTGACATGAGCATTATCGAAGTGTTGCTCGGATCGCGCAATGTCGTGGATTTCCTGGCAAACGTGGACATGGTTCGGCGCATCCATGAGCAGGACGTGAGCACGTTGAACGAGCTGAACAGCAAGCTCGCCGAGGTCGAGGCGCACAAGAAGGAGCTCGTCGAAATCAAACGGATGCTGAACAACAGCAAACAGGAGCAGAAGAAGAAGCAGGAGCAGCTGGCAGGGGACAAGCAGGAACTGGAGGTGGCGCTAGCGGAAGCGCACGAGGAGACGATCGCCGCATGGGATGCCGTAGAGGACACGCAGGCGGCGTCGGAGGCAATCGAGTCCGAACTGCGCAACCGGAAAAGCAGCACGACCTACGGCGGAGGGCCGATGATCTGGCCCTGCGGCGGAACGATCACGTCCGAGTTCGGCTATCGCATCCATCCCATCACACACAGTCGCCGCATGCATGCGGGAATTGACATCGGTGCACCGACCGGTTCCCCGGTCGTGGCAGCGGCGGACGGGGAGGTCATCTTCGCAGGCTGGAATAGCGGCGGGTATGGAAACCTCGTCATGATCGACCACGGCAGCAACGTAGTGACCGCCTACGCGCACAATTCGGCCTTCGCCTGCAGTGTCGGACAGCAGGTGCGGCAGGGCGAGTTGATCGCGCGTGTCGGCAGTACAGGCAATTCGACCGGACCGCACTGCCACTTTGAGGTGCGCGTGAACGGCGTGCCGCAAAACCCGCGCGGATGGCTGTAAGGCGACCGGAAGCGCTCGCCTCGGAAATCCTCGCGGCACGGGGCATCACCAGTCCGGAGGCAGTGCAAGAATTCCTCTCCGAAAAACCTGCGCGCACGCACGATCCCTTCCTGCTGCCAGACATGGAGGCAGGGGTGTCGCGTATCTTGGCGGCGCTGAAAGACGGACAGAACATCTGCATCTATGGCGACTACGACGTGGACGGGATCCTCGCCGCAGTCCTGCTTGTGACGTTTTTGCGCGGATTGCCGGGGGCGGTGCCTGCGCACGTGCACTGGTATGTCCCGTCGCGCTTCGACGAGGGCTACGGGCTGAACCGGGAGGCGCTGCAGGCGATCCGGGAGGGTGGGGCACAGCTTGTGGTGAGCGTCGACTGCGGCAGTGTCTCGCGCGAGGAGGTTTCCTTTGCGCAAAGCATCGGTCTGGACATGGTAGTCACAGACCATCATGAGTGCGCTGAAGGGCTGATGCCGGAGTGCCCGTTCATCGACCCCAAGCGGGCGGACTCGCGCTACCCCTATACCGGGATCTGTGGCTGCGGCGTGGCGTTCAAGCTCGTCCAGGCGCTCGTGCGCCGAGCCTGTGCAGGGGGCGAAGTGGACGCTGTGCGTGGGCGAACCCTTCAGAACAGCCTGCTCGATCTCGTCGCCATCGCGACGGTCGCCGATGTCGTCCCCCTGACGGATGAAAATCGCACCTTCGTGAAATACGGTCTTGCCCAGATAAACGATGGGAAGCGCCCGGCGCTCCGCAAGCTCTGTGAGGCCATCGGAGCCAAGCCCGGAACCTTGCGCAGCTACAACATCGCCTTCGGCATCGCACCGCACCTCAACGCGGCAGGTCGCATGGGCGATGCCGGTACCGCCATCGAGCTGTTCCTGACGGACGACGAGGCCAGAATGGATGAGATCATCGCAGAGCTTGTCTCGCGCAATGTGGAGCGCCGCCGCGTACAAGACGAGGCTTTTGCCGCCTGCGCGACGCTTGCAGAGGGCAGGTTTGCGGGGGACAGCTTTCTCCTTGTTCGACCCCCGGAAGTGCATGAAGGCGTTGCAGGCATCGTCGCAGGCAAGCTGAAAGATGCCTACGGTCTGCCGGCAGCCGTCCTGTCGGAGACGCGGACAGAAGATGGCAAAACTGCATTGAAAGGGTCTGCACGCAGTGTCGAAGGGTTTGACCTCATCAGTGCCCTACGGCGACACGCAGCGCTGTTTTGGAAGCTGGGGGGGCATGCGATGGCTGCGGGGTTCACGCTGCCGGAGGCGGGGGAGGATGCCCTGCGGGCAGCGTTGAATGACGAAGTGCGTACGGCAGCAGAGGTGGATCCGGGGATTCTGCAGAGTGGGCTGCGCCCCGATATGCGGGTGCTTCCGGAAGAGGCTACCCTCGATACAGCGCTCATGCTCGAACGCTTCGAACCCTGCGGAACGGAAAACCGCACCCCTATTCTCGCGTTGGACGGCGTCCTCGTGCGGGAGGTGAGGCGCATGGGAGCAGACGGAAAGCATCTCAGATTTTCCGCCACGCTCGCGAAAGCCTCGGATCCGCTTGACAGCAGAGACCAATCCGGGGTATCATGCGTTATGTTCGCAAAGGGGAACAAGGCGGCAGATCTGCCGCAGGGATCGCATCCCATCACCCTGATCGGCACGCTCGAAGTAAATAGGTGGCATGGTAGGGAGAGCGCGCAATTCATCGTGAGGGAGGCCAGGACGCAGGTCAACGACCAA
>JAITHG010000132.1 GCA_031280075.1 Eubacteriales Family XIII. Incertae Sedis bacterium
AAGGGCACGCACGAGAAGGTGCTCGATGCCATCCAGCGGGAGGGCTTCGTGCGCGTGCGCGTGGACGGCGAGATCAACAACCTGGGTGAGGACGAAATCAAGCTCGAGAAGACCTTCAAGCACACCATCGAGATCGTCATCGACCGCATCGTCATCAGTCCGGATGCAGAAGGGCGGCTTGCCGAATCCGTCGAGACGACCATCGCCCACGGGGACGGGCTGGTGCTCGCGCACATCCAGTACAGGAACCCCGACAATGCGGACGCGGTCTTCGAGGAGGAGCGGACGCTTTCGACAAAGCTCGCCTGCCCCGAGCACGGTGTCAGCATCGAGGAGCTCGAGCCGCGCATGTTCTCCTTCAACAGCCCCTTCGGGGCGTGCCCCGTCTGCAACGGGCTCGGGTTCATCCAGCAGATCGACCCGGAGCTCATCATCTCCGAGCCGGAGAAGAGCATCCCCGACGGCGCGCTCGCGGGCGTCTTCGCAAACATGGAGTTTGCGGGTTTTTACCGCCAGATGATCGATGCCCTCGCGGCGGAGCAGCGCGTAGACCTGCACACCCCATGGAAGGACCTGCCGAAAAAATTCCGGCACGAAGTGCTCTATGGCACGGGCACACGCAAGCTCAGCTACACCTACAAGAGCCGGGCATCGGGGCGCGTGTCCCAGATGCACCACAGCTTCGAGGGGGCGCTTGCAAACCTCGAGCGCCGCTACCGCGAATCGACATCCGACTATATAAAGGAAAAAGTCGAGCAGTACATGCGTCTCGAGCCATGCGATGCCTGCAAGGGCAAGCGCCTGAAGCCTGAGGTCCTCGCCGTGACGGTCGGCGGAAAAAACTTGGCGGAGCTGTCCGACCTCTCCGTTCGCGATGCCGCCCAGTTCGTCGGCGGGCTGAAGCTGAACGCCAAGGACGAGGCGATCGCGAAGCAGATCCTGAAGGAGATCCGGGAGCGCCTCAACTTCCTCGTCGGCGTAGGGCTGGACTACCTCACGCTCTCGCGCAGCGCGGGCACGCTCTCCGGCGGGGAGTCCCAGCGCATCCGGCTTGCCACGCAGATCGGGTCTTCGCTGGTCGGCGTCATGTACATCCTCGACGAGCCGAGCATCGGTCTGCACCAGCGCGACAACACGAAGCTGCTCGCCGCCCTGCGCAACCTCACGACCCTCGGCAACACCCTCATCGTCGTCGAGCACGACTGGGAGACCATGCACGAGGCAGACCACATCATAGACATCGGGCCCGGCGCGGGCGTGCACGGTGGGCACGTGGTCGCCGAGGGCGACGTGGAGGCGATCAAGAAGAACAAGGACAGCATCACCGGGCAGTACCTGTCGGGTGCGCGCAGGATCGCGACCCCGACAGAACGGCGTCCGGGCAACGGGGACATCCTCCGCGTGGTTGGCGCGTCGGAGAACAACCTGAAGAACATCAGCGTGGACTTCCCGCTCGGCAGCTTCGTCTGCGTGACGGGCGTGTCCGGCTCCGGCAAGTCGACCCTCGTAAACGAGATTCTCTACAAAGCGCTCGCGCGCGACATCGGTCGCGCGAAGCTGCGCCCCGGTGCGCACAAGACCATCAAGGGTACCATGCACATCGACAAGGTCATCGACATCGACCAGAGCCCCATCGGGCGTACGCCACGTTCCACCCCCGCGACCTACACGGGGATGTTCACGCCCATCCGCGACCTCTTCTCACAGCTGCCCGAGTCGAAGATGCGCGGCTATGAGAAGGGGCGTTTCTCCTTCAACGTGAAGGGCGGGCGCTGCGAGGCGTGCAGCGGGGACGGCATCATCAAGATCGAGATGCACTTCCTGCCGGATGTCTATGTACCCTGTGAGGTCTGCAAGGGCAAGCGCTACAACCGCGAGACGCTGGAGGTTCGCTACAAGGGGAAGAACATCTACGACGTGCTCGAGATGACGGTCTCGGAGGCGCTGGAGTTCTTCCGAAACATCCCTTCGATCATCCGGCAGGTTCAGACGCTCGAGGATGTCGGGCTCGGCTACATCAAGCTCGGGCAGCCCTCGACGCAGCTCTCCGGCGGGGAGGCGCAGCGCGTCAAGCTCGCGACGGAGCTCTCAAAGCGCAGCACAGGCAGGACGCTGTACATCCTCGACGAGCCGACGACAGGGCTGCACTTCGCCGATGTGGAGCGGCTCATCCAAGTGCTCCAGCTCTTGGTGAACCAAGGCAACACCGTCGTGGTCATCGAGCACAACCTCGACATCATCAAGCAGGCAGACCACATCATCGACCTAGGACCGGAGGGCGGCGACCGGGGCGGGACGATCATCGCGACGGGCACGCCGGAGGCGCTCGCGGAGAATGCCGCCTCGTTCACGGGCGAATTTTTGCGCTACGTCCTGTAGCCGGGCTGCCGGGGAAGAACTCGATGCATCGTTGTAGAACCGGAAAGATGAAGGGGGCGGTCAAGGCAAGAAGATGAAAAAAGTCCAAGAAAAAGGCGGATAAGTTCCGGTGTAATGCTTGCACAGCGATTTGAAAAATGTTATTGTTTGTTCATAACCAAATCAACACGTGCCACGGTTGCTGATTGTCAGCATTGAATGGGAAGCCGGAAAAACGGCGCTGCATCCACAACTGTAGCCGCAGACGAAGGGGCAATATGCCACTGTGAGGTCGCCATAGACCACATGGGAAGGCGCTCCGGAGGAAGAAGCGGCAGCCAGGAAACCAGCCAGGGCACATCCTTGAAGTAAAGGCAGGGTTCTTGGGCATGAGGAACGATACTTTTTTTGCACGACAAGCCACAATATCCGAGCACAGACAGATGCCATTGTGCAGTTTCGCACTTTTCCGCCTTTCGGTTTCACCCGGAGCGGCGCGGGGAGTGTTTTTTGTCGCGCATGCAGCGCCATGCGTTGGGGGGAAGGGGGTATGCAATATGGGCTAGGTTGAGTGAGCGTCTTCCCTTCGCCGACTGGATGCCCGGGCTGCCGGATGGGTGGGGAGACGCGGAGAAAAGGGCTTCGGGCACAAGATGGAACATCATTCAGGAAAGAGAGTTTTGGGACAGCCACAGAAAGCGACGGCATGCCACACAAAGAAAAGGAGTGAACAAATTGGCTGGAATACTTTCATCGAAGAGAAGCCGCCCTCTGGCGGCAATCCTCATCCTCGCCTTGGCGCTGTCCATGGTGATGGCGGGGGCAGGGGTCGCATACGCTGCGCCCACGCCGGGCTACGACCCGGTGAGCATCCAGGAGGGGGCGCCCGTCAAGATTGTCTGGGACTACACGCCCACGCCCTATCAAGGGACGGTCGTGAGCGTGGACGGCAGCGGCTACATCCCCACGAGCTACCTGCTTTGGATTGAGAACTACATGTTGTCCAGCAGCACCATCTCGGCATTTGCCCCCGCTACCGTCAAGTGGCAGGAGGACGCAGCTGACGGGAACAGCTCTGCTTACCTCGTTGACATCGGAGACCTGACTGCCACGCAACCGGCAGTGCAGGTCACGATCACAAACTCCCAGTTCCAAGGCGACGGCACCTATGTCGTCACCTCGCCGCCGCACAACGGCTCGGCAGGGGGCACAAACCCCGTCGCCGTGGACGGCTATCTGCCCCTCGGGCAGTATGCGAGCGGCACAGGCTGGGGCAGCATCTCCAAAGACAACAAGAACAACTTGGACTATGCCAGCCTGCCTGACTACCAGACGGAAGTGAAGGGCATCAGCGGCATGGAATCGACCGGTGTCTCCCTCGGCGCGGGCGGCGGCTACGTACAGTACGAGTTTGCACAGCCCGTCCCGAACGCCGCCACCAACCCCTACGGCGTGGACTTCATCGTCTACGGCAACGCCTTCGCGAACAACGCGGAGGCAGGCGCGGTGCAGGTTTCCATCGACGGCACGACGTGGTACGAGCTTGCGGGCTCCCTGTACTATGATGCGGACACACAGCGCAACGTGGACGTGTCCTACCGGCTACAAGGGGCATCCGCCGTCCAGTACAAGTTCGGTCCAACAGGGGGAGGCACGCCCATCCACGACTGGGACATCTTTGTGAACAACGACCACTACTGGCCAAGGTACAACGGATGGGACGATACGCCTGCCGGCGAGAACTACAGCGTGGCATCCGGCGTGAACGGTCCCTACACGCCCGCGACCGTGTCTGCCTCTTCCATCAAGGTGGACTACACCTCCGACAGCGACCCGCTCACCTACAAGGGAGTGACGCTCGTTACGGGCACGCGCGACACCTCGCAGTTTGCCTTCGGCTATGCCGACGTGCATGCCAACGGCAGTTCCTACGGCA
>JAITHG010000168.1 GCA_031280075.1 Eubacteriales Family XIII. Incertae Sedis bacterium
TGAGGTAAATCGCGGGCCGGAAGTCTGCTCTGAGAGACTGGCGGGGGTTTTGGCCAAACAACCTCCTCCCGATTTTCAGAAGTCTCCCAAGTAGCGACTCCGGCACGCCCTACAGGCGACTGGGCGCGCTCTAGGAAATAGTCGTCCGTCCCGAGGTAGAGCGGTGCCTGACCCAGCTCCCCCAGCCTTGCCGCGAGGCGTTTTGCGAAGGTCGTCTTGCCGGACGAGGACGGACCGGCGATCAGCACGACGCGCCGTTTGCGCGCCACCACACGCTTTGCGATGAGGCCTGTCTTCGCGCGGTGCAGCCGCTCGGACAGCGCGATGACCTCCTGCGCGTTCCCTGCCTCGATTTCCCTGTTGAGGTCGCCGACAAAACGCAGCCCGCACAGCTCCGCGATCGTCCAGCCCTCACGGAAGGCGGAGTAGAGCTTGTAGTCCTCGAGCATGTCCGGCAGGCGGCTCGGGTCGGAGGGATGCGGGTAGCGCAGCATGACACCGTCCATGTAGCGCAGCAGCTCGAATAGCCGCAACGGACCGGCGGACGGGAAGAGCGGGCCGTAGAAGATGTTCTCGTAGCCGTCCAGCTCGCAGACGGCGACATAGTGCAGGTCGGGTGCGTTTTCCAGTAGGGCGATGCGCTCCGGCGAGGCGCCGCCGCCCTGCCGCAGGTAGCCTAGCAGCGCCATACGCCCAAACTCCTTGCGCGTGATGGGCGCGTCCGCCTCCACATAGCTGCGCATCCGCGCCTCGATGCGGCGGAGCTGCACGTCGGTCGGCGGACGCTCCGTCTCGATCTCCGTGTAGAGCCCCCGGCTCAGAGAATTGAAGATCGTCACTTCGACAGATTCGCCGAGGACATCCCGCACCGCTTTCAAGTAGAGCAGGCAGAGGCTGCGCTGATACGTGCGCTCCAGGTAACCTGCACCGGATTCAGGGTTCTGTGTCTTTTCCATGGCATTATTCTATCACACATACTTGCGGTGCGTCCGTGGCAATCGTTGTCGGTTTTTCAACATACCGGGTGCTCTGTATGATACAATAGGAAACGGCAAAATTCGGTCAGCGCACGCGCTTTGCGCGGTTGCGGCAGACCGGAATCACGCGTGGATCGAATGGAGGATAGTAGGAGAAGTGGGAAAACAATTTTATCATCCGGACATGGAGACTGCCTCCCCGGAACGAATGCGGGCGATTCAGGACGAACGCCTCGTCTGGGCAGTCAGGCACGCCTATGACAACGTGGCGTATTATCGGGACAAATGCAAGGAGAAGGGGGTGGGTCCGGACGATGTCAAGGGCGTAGACGACCTGCATCTTCTGCCCTTCCTCTCGAAGGAGGATCTGCGCGATGCCTATCCCTATGGCTTCCTTGCGCGGCCGCTCAAAGACTGCGTGCGCATCCAGTCCACGAGCGGCACGACGGGCAAGCGCGTCGTCGCCTTTTATACCCAGCATGACATAGACCTGTGGGATGCCTGCTGCGCGCGCGCCATCGTCGCGGCGGGTGGCACGGATGAGGATGTCGTGCATGTCAGCTATGGCTACGGGTTGTTCACGGGTGGTCCGGGGCTGAACGGCGGGTCGCATCTCGTCGGCTCCCTGACCCTGCCGATGTCCTCGGGCAACACGGAGCGGCAGATCCAGTTCATGACCGACCTCGGCTCGACGATCCTCTGCTGCACGCCGTCCTATGCCGCCTTCCTCGCCGAGACCGTGCACCAGATGGGCGTGCGGGATCAGATCAAGCTCAAGGCGGGCATCTTCGGCGCGGAGGCGTGGAGCGAGGAGATGCGCCGTTCCATC
The DNA here is from genome assembly GCA_031280075.1 of Eubacteriales Family XIII. Incertae Sedis bacterium. The sequence continues at coordinate 1,807 of JAITHG010000168.1, forward strand.
GAGGAGCAGCTCGGCATCCGCGCCTACGACATCTACGGACTTACGGAGATTTCCGGCCCCGGCGTGTCCTTCGAGTGCGAGGAGCAGACGGGCATGCACATCAACGAGGATCATTTCATTCCGGAGATCATCGACCCGGACACGGGCGAGGTGCTGCCGCTTGGAGCGGAAGGGGAGCTCGTCTTCTCCTGCGTCACGAAGCAGGCATTTCCCCTCCTGCGCTACCGGACGCGGGACATCTGCGTGCTCAGCCGCGATGCCTGCTCCTGCGGGCGCACGCTCGTGAAGATGCACAAGCCGATGGGGCGCAGCGACGACATGCTCATCATTCGCGGCGTGAACGTCTTCCCGTCGCAGATAGAGACCGTGCTCATGAACGCGGGCTATCCGTCCAACTACCTCATCATCGTGGATCGCGTCCATTTCACGGACACCTTCGAGGTTCAGGTGGAGATGACGCCCGCCATGTTCTCGGACGAGGTGAAGGTCGTCGAGCGCCTCGAGGAGGAGCTGCTGTCCGCCATGCGTTCGATGCTCGGCATCTCCCCGCACGTGAAGCTCGTCGCGCCGGGCACGATCGCGCGGAGCGAGGGCAAGGCGGTGCGGGTTATCGACAAGCGCAAGATTTGACGCACGCTGGGACAAGGAGGCAACTACAATGACGATCGACCAAGTTTCGGTATTCGTGGAAAACGCGCCGGGCAAGCTCGCCGGGCTGACACGCATCCTGGCGGAGGCAAACGTGGACATCCGCGCCATGTCGCTCGCGGACAACACGGAGTACGGCATCCTGCGCATGATCGTGAACGACACGGCAGCCGCGCTCAAGGCGCTTGAGAGGAACGACTGCATCGTGTCCGTCACGCAGGTGCTCGCCGTGGAGATCAACGACCGCCCGGGCAGCCTCTCGCAGGTGCTCGGTGTGCTCGAGAAGGAAGGCATCAGTGTGGAATACCTCTACGCCTTCATCACGCGTAAGGCGGACGATGCTTACGTCATCTTCCGCATCGAGGACACAGACCGGGCGAACGTAGTCCTTGCGGAAAACGGCATCCGGACTGCCTCGCCGCACGACCTCTACGACCTCTGACGCACAGCAAGTATTAATGTAATCAATTAGAAAGGTAGCCTTCGGGCACAATTATCATCATGGATCAGAAAATCGGAAAAATCGCGCACCCTGGCAGACTTATCTTCATCGTGGCGGCGCTCGTCGTCCTGCTCGTCCCCAGTTTTTTCGGGCATGCGGAGCACGGCGAGCCGCTGGGGCTCTCCCTGCCTCTGTGGAGTTGCATCCCCTTTCTCGGGATGCTTCTCTCCATCGCCATCTTCCCGCTCGTGAAACCGCACTGGTGGGAGCACAATCTGCTGAACGTCGCCTTTGTCTGGTCCCTCGTCTTCCTCGTGCCCTTCGCCATCTTCTTCGGGCCGGTCAGCGCAGGCTTCCAGTTCTTTGAAATCCTCCTGCTTGACTACCTGCCTTTCATCGTCCTGCTGTGGGGGCTGTTTGCCGTCTCGGGCGGCATCGTCCTGAAGGGTTCGCTGCGCGGCACACCCAAGGTCAACATCATCCTGTTGCTGATCGGCACGCTGCTCGCGAGCTGGGTCGGGACGACGGGCGCTTCAATGCTCATGATCCGCCCCGTCCTGCGCGCCAACAAGTGGCGCGAAAAACGCGCGCACGTCATCGTGTTCTTCATCTTCCTGGTCTCGAACATCGGCGGCTGCCTGACCCCTATCGGCGACCCGCCGCTCTTCCTCGGCTTCCTGCGCCAGGTGCCGTTCTTCTGGACGATGCGCCTGCTGCCGATGCTGATCGTGAACTCCGTCGTCCTGCTGGTCGTGTTCTTCTTCCTGGATCGGCGGCTGTACAAGAAGGAGCTCGCTGCCGGGCGCTCACCCGATGCAGAGGGCGCGGCAGACGGACAGAAGGGCAACGAGAGTACCGGGCTGGGCGCGGACGAGGGTGGCATCCGCGTCGAAGGGCTGCACAATTTGGTCTTTATCGCGATGATCGTCGGGGCGGTCATCCTCAGCGGCATCCTCGGCACGATGCCTGCCCTGCAGGACGCGCACACGGGAACGATCATCGGCATCCCCTTCGCCTATGGCATCCACATCCCGCTGAACAACGCCATCCAGATGCTCATCATCCTCATCGCGGGCATCCTCTCGCTCAAGACGACGCGCAAGGAGCTGCACGAGCAGAACCATTTCACCTGGGGACCCATCAAGGAGGTCGCCTCCCTGTTCATCGGCATTTTCATCACGATGATCCCGGCGCTCGCCATCCTGAACGCGCGCGGTGCCGAGCTGGGGCTCGGGGAGCCGTGGCAGTTCTTCTGGGTCACGGGCGCGCTCTCGAGCTTCCTCGACAATGCGCCGACCTACCTCGTGTTCATGACGACGGCGGCGGCTCTGCCCACGGCGGAGGGGCTTGCCACTACGGTGGGAATCATCGCCCCTCAGCTCCTGCTCGCCGTGTCGGCGGGCGCGGTCTTCATGGGTGCCAACACCTACATCGGCAACGCGCCCAACTTCATGGTGCGCTCCATCGCAGAGGAAGACAACGTGAAGATGCCGAGCTTCTTCGGCTACATGAGCTGGTCGGGGCGCTTTCTCGTCCCCCTCTTCCTCATCGATACGCTGATTTTCTTCGTGCTGATGCAGTAGATAATATAAAAATAAAATAAATTCCGGATAAACTTCCGAGGCTACAGATCGCTGGATGCCCCTTGCCCTTCCGCAATGGCTCCGGCGATCTTGCGTTTGATGCGCTGGATGGCGTTGTCCACAGTCTTTGGTGGCTTGCCAAGGGCGTGGGCGATCTCTTGGTAGGACGCACCCTTGCGGAATTCCTCCCAGACCGCGCGCTCGAGCCCGCTGAAGAGCTGTTCGATGGATGTCTCGAGCAGGCGCGCCTGCTCCTGTGCGATGAGCGCCTCTTCCGGCGAGGGGCGGCTGTCCGCGATCAGTTCTTCGTAGGATGTGACCTCGCCGCCCTCATCCCCCGCCTCGCCGGGCGGCATGAAGAGCGACACGGAGGTGTTCAGCGGGGCGTGCTTCATGCGCGCCGCCGCCTTGATGGCAGTCATCATCTGGCGGCTGATGCACAGCTCCGCGAAGGTTCTGAACGACGCGCCCGCGTCCGGTGCATAGTCCATGATGGCGCGAAACAGTCCGATCATGCCCTCCTGGATGAGGTCGTCGCGCTCTCCGCCCGCGAGGAAGTACAGGTTTGCCTTGCTCTTGATGAGCTCGCGGTAGGCGCGAAACAGCAGGTCGAGCGCCTGCTCATCGCCACCCTTCGCGAGCGATAGCAGCTGCGTCTCCGGCACTTGATCCGTGATGCCGCCATCCATCTTCCTGTCGTCAGCCATCGCCCTGCCGTTGCCTCCTTCCCCGTCATCGCTGTCGCTGCCATCGCCTTGTTGGGTCACTGTCGCGGTCTGTCGTTGTCTCGCACTGTCTCTCCGTGGCTGTCTCTGCCCTTGCCCTCAGCGGTGCCGGGCGCACTCGTACAGGACGATGGCGGCGGCGTTCGACGCATTCAGGGATGCCACGCTGCCGCGCATCGGTAGGGAAACGGCAAAGTCGCAGAGCTCGCGCACCTGTTTCGAAAGCCCGTGCCCTTCCGAGCCGACCACGATGGCGACACCGCCCGCATAATCCTGTGACGCAAAATCCGCTCCATCCATGTCAAGCCCGTAGAGCCACACACCGCGTTCCTTCAGCAGGCGCATCGTCTGCGAGAGGTTTGCGACGCGCGCTACGGGCAGGTGCAGTGCGGCACCCGCAGAGGACTTGACCACCGTGCCCGTAACGGAGGCGGCGCGGTTCTTCGGGATGATGACACCGTGTGCCCCTGCACCATCGGCAGAGCGAAGGATCGCACCGAGGTTGTGCGGATCCTCGATGCCGTCGAGCAGGACGAGGAAGGGGGGTTCTTCCCTCAGCTCCGCGACGCGAAGCATCTCCTCCACGGAAGCATACGCAAAATCCGTGAGGTAGGCGACGACCCCTTGGTGCCCCGTCGCCCCGGCGACACGGTCGAGCACCTTTCTCTCCACGGGCTGCGTGGGGATGCCCGCCTGTTTCGCAAGCGCGTAGACCTTCTTGCCCGCGCCCTCGATGTTTTTCTGGATGAGGATCCGGTCGATGCCTGCCTCGGCACGCAGAGCCTCCATGACGGGGTTACGCCCGAAGATGACTGTCGTTTTACTCATAGCGCGCCCTCCGCGTGGTTGATGGCGATGATGATGGCGTTTTCAAGACGCGTGGTCTGTTCAGTCAGGTAATAATAGCCGAGCAGCGCCTCGAAGGCGGTTGCCCATCGGTACTCGACCGGATCGGCGTTCTTCGGGACGGTTTTCGGTCTGTGGTTGCGCGCGCGCTTCACGAGCCGCTGTTCCTCTTCCGGCAGCCCATCCAAAATCCGTTTCATGACCTGCGCCTGTGCCGAAGCCCGCACAAAGCGAACCGAGGCGTTGTGCAACCGGTCGGCGTGAACGAGACCCGCGTCGATGACATATTTGCGGATGTGGATCTCGTAGACGGCATCGCCCAGCCAGGCGAGTACGGTCGTGTTCATGCGCAGCGTCTCATCCTTGTTCACGGGGGTTTCCGGCGCGCCGCAACCGCCGCCGGTGCAGAGCAGGTCATCCTCGCCCGCGTGGTCGCCGTGGAGGGCGCAGCCCACCGGCTCGGCAGCCTGCTTTTCAATCGCTTGCATTCTTTGTAGTTCTTCCATTTCTCCCATCTCTTCTATTTATTGTAGTTCTTCCATTCTTTGCATTTCCTTCACGCCCCGCCACTGCCTTCGGTGCGGATTGTCATTCCGGTCGTATTCCACCATATGACCGATCCTCCTTCCCCCTCCAGTAGATGACCACGCTGCCAGCAACGACCACTATGATGCCGCCCACGACCTGCACCGGCAGGATGGTTTCGCCGAGAAAGAGCCAGCCGAAGAAGGTGGCCGTGACGGGCATCATGTTCGAAAACAGTGTCGCCGGTGTGACACCGATGACCCCCAGCGCGTTCACGTAGATGACAAAGCCGATGCAGGAGCTGATGACGGCGAGGTAGGCGACCGCGAAGAGGAAGCCGCCGTCCACGGCCGAGAGGGGCGGCAAGTGGAAAAGCGCATAGGGCATGGAGACGAGCGCCGAGGCGGCAAGCTGTACCAAGGTGAGGTCGAATGCCGTGTAGTTTTTGGTAAGACGAGCCGTGATGAAATTGTAGATGTTCCACGCGACGAGAGCCATGAAGGCGAGCAGGTAGCCGAGGATGCCGCGCCCAAAGAGCTGCGAGAGATCGCCGCCGACCACCAGGGCGACACCGATGATGCAGACGAGGATGCCGAGGACGACCTTGAAACTTGGACGGCGTTTGAAGAGCGCCCACTCGATGAGTATGGAGAAGGCAGGCACAAAGGCGAGCAGGATGGTCACGATGGACACTGGCAGGTAGTACATCGCGCCGTACTCACCCACGTAATAGAGGATCTCCCCGAAGAGGGCGCAGAGGAAATAAAACGGAATGTCCCGTTTGCGCAGGGGGAAGCGCCCGGTGCGTATGAGCCTGATGGCGCACAGGATGACAAAAGCCCCTAGGTATTTGAAAAACACGAGCGTGATCGGAGAGACGACATCCAGCACGCTCTTTGCCGCAATGAACTCAAAGCCCCAACTGAAAACCAGTAGGCTCATAAGTGCATAATTGAGAGGCTTCGATTTGCTGTCGATTCTGTTTTTGTTTCGGATAGTATCCCCCCTCCGCTGGTTTAGGCTCGGACGATCTGCACACCCTGTGGGGTGTCCTTGACCGTGATGCCTCTCTCCTTCAGGATGTCGCGTATCTCGTCGGCACGAGCCCAGTCCTTCGCGGCTCGGGCGGCGGCTCTCTCGTCGATCAGCTCCGTCAGCCAGGCTTCATCCTCCGCATCTGCGCCTCCGCCTGCGTCGGCACCAATGCCAGTGCCCGCATCCTGCTCCAGCAATCCGAGCACCCCCGCCAGTTCGTCCAGCATCTGAAGTGCGCCTGCAGCGTATTCCTTC
>JAITHG010000202.1 GCA_031280075.1 Eubacteriales Family XIII. Incertae Sedis bacterium
TCGACCACGAGCATCTCCGCTTCCGGCGCGTAGTGCTTGTACTTCATGCCCGGGGCTAGGGGTTTTGCGCCGGGGGAGAGGCCTGCGTCGTAGACTACGTTCGCCTCCAATGCCGCGGAAAGCATATCTGCCGTGATGATGCCTGGTCTTAGGATGCGCGGTATGGCAGGGGCGGTCAGGTCGACTACTGTCGACTCGAGACCGACGCGGCAGGGGGTGCCTGCCAGAATGATGTCCACTTTGCCTGCGAGGTCTGTAATGACGTGCTCTTTGCGCGTCGGGCTCGGGCTGCCCGAGAGGTTTGCGCTCGGGGCGGCTATGGGGGTGGCTGACTGGCGGATGAGCTCTATGGCGGCGGGGTGGTCGGGCAGCCGGACCGCCACGGTGGCAAGCCCGCCGGTGGTCACATCCGGCACGTGGTTTTTTTTGGGCAGTACCATCGTGAGAGGCCCGGGCCAGAAGTTGTCCGCGAGCCGGATGATCTCCGGGGAGAGGGTGGGGGTCAGAGCGCCGATGTCGCTGGCGCGGGCGATGTGGACGATCATCGGGTTGTCCTGCGGTCTGCCCTTCGCGGCGTAGACCTTGGCGACAGCCTCCGGATCGAAGGCGTTCGCGCCAAGCCCGTAAACGGTTTCGGTGGGAAACGCGACCAGCCCGCCGCCCGCGATGGTCTCGGCTGCCTCGCGCACATGATCCATGGCTGCCTCAACCGCGCGCAGCGCCTCCGGCTCGCGCATGACCTGCGCAGCCCGAAGCGTCTCGTCATTCAGTGCTGTTATGTCATAGATCCTGGTATCCAAGCCTGCCCCCTGCTGCCGCACATACGCCTGCCTTTCCGGCTGCGCCTGTAGCTTCTGCTTATCCTTCTTTCACCCGCTCTGCCTTGCCGTCCGCTTCCTGCATCCTCCGCTGTCGCACGTGCTTACACTTCCTTCATCCGCTCCGCCTGGTCGTTCGTGATCAGCGCGTCCACGACTTCGTCGATCTCCCCGTCCATGAAGGCAGGCAGCTTGTACAAGGTCAGCCCGATGCGATGATCGGAGACGCGCCCCTGCGGAAAATTGTAGGTGCGGATGCGTTCGCTGCGGTCACCGCTGCCGACCATGCTGCGGCGCGCATCCGACAGCTCTTTGTTCTGCTCCTGCAGCTTGAGGTCGTAGAGCCGGGCGCGCAGTACTTTGAACGCCTTGTCCTTGTTCTTGATCTGGGATTTCTCATCCTGGCAGGACACGACGATGCCGGTCGGCGCATGCGTCAGGCGCACGGCGCTGTCCGTCGTGTTGACAGACTGCCCGCCGTTGCCCGACGAGCGGAACACGTCCACGCGCACGTCGTTTGGGTCGATGTCCACTTCGACATCGCCCGCCTCGGGCAGCACCGCCACGGTCGCAGCCGATGTGTGCACGCGTCCCTGCGACTCCGTGTCCGGCACGCGCTGCACGCGGTGCACGCCGCTCTCGTACTTCAGACGGCTGAACGCACCGCGCCCCTGGATCATGACGACCGCCTCCTTGACACCGCCGATGCCCGTGTCCGAGAGATCCATCATCTCCGTCTTCCACCGTCTGCGCTCCGCGTAGCGCATGTACATGCGCAGCAGGTCGCCCGCGAAGAGCGCCGCCTCGTCACCCCCGGTGCCCGCTCGGATCTCCACGATGACGTTCTTCTCGTCGTTCGGATCCTTCGGCAGGAGCAGCAGCTTCATCTCCTCCTCGAGCGGGCCGATGCGCGTCTCGAGTTCTGCAAGCTCTCCCTTGAAGAGCTCCTTTTCGTCGGCATCCAGCTCGCCGCCCTCGAGCATCTCCTTCGTCTCGGACAGCTGCGTCTTCGTGTCCGTGTACTCCCGGTACTTGCCTACGACCGGCTCGAGATCGCCCATTTCCCGCACGATCTTCTGCCAGACAGGCTGATCGGCGATGACCTCGGGGTCGGATGCCTGCGCCGAGAGCTCTTCATATTTTTCTACGATAAAATCCAGTTTGCCAAACATAGCCTCACACTTTTCCGCCTCCTGCCCGGCACGACAGCCGGGCAACGAACAAGGACGGCTCTCCAGCGAAGAACCGTCCCCATGCATTCCGTATCAGGCAGCTAATCGAGATTGTACTTGTTCTTGAACTTCTCGACGCGCCCGCCGCGGTTGATGAACTTCTGCTGCCCCGTGAAGAACGGATGGCACGCCGAGCACACATCCAGCCGGATCGACTCATCCGTGGACCGTGTCTCAAATTCATTGCCGCAGGCACAAGTGACCTTCGTCGTCTTGTAGTCGGGATGGATTCCTGCTTTCATCTGTATCTACCTCCTGTTCGATCTGTCGCGCAAGGTCGTATTCATACGCTATCGCTGAGAATCTGCTGAACATCAGCCCGTCTATTATAAAGGAAAGGCGTGCGTGATGCAAGTGGTATTATTTCCCAACGCGTGTTTTGAGGCTGGCGCGCACCACGCGGTCGTTGCCTGCGATGTCCTGGATGATGACAGGGGGGGCGAATTTTTCTGTGGCATCGATCAGGCTGCACACGCCGTCCGCCTGGTCGTAGCCGATCTCGAGGATGAGCGTGCCACCCTTCCGCAGCCAAACCGGCGCTTCGGCGGTGAGGCGTCGGTAAAAGTCGAGCCCATCCAGACCGCCGTCCAACGCATTCAGCGGCTCGTGCT
>JAITHG010000277.1 GCA_031280075.1 Eubacteriales Family XIII. Incertae Sedis bacterium
TTGATGAAGGTGACGGAAGCGGGGATACCCGCGTCCTCGACCTTCCGGATGGCCTCCGTGATCTGCGCGGCGCTCGCGCCCTTCTTCACCTTCCGCAGCACTTCGTCAGAGCCTGATTCTGCTCCGAGGTAGACCATGCCCAGCCCCGCGTCCCGGAGTTCTGCCAGTTCTTCCGGGCTCTTGCGCAGCACGTCCTGCGGCGAGCCGTAGACGCTGACGCGCCCGCACTCCGGGAACTGTGCCCGGATGTGATCGAAGATCTTCAGCAGCGCTTCGTTCTTCAGCACGAGCGCATCCCCGTCTGCCAGGAAGATGCGCCCGACCGTGCGGTAGGTCTTGCGCGCCGCGTCGAGGTCGGCCAGCACCTCCGCCACATCCCGCACGCGGAATTGCTTGTCCTTGAACATGCTGCAGAACGTGCAGTCGTTGTGCGCGCAGCCGATCGTCACCTGCACGATGAGCGAGTACGCCTCGCTCGGCGGTCTGAATATGTTTCCTTCGTATCGCATTGCCTTCTCCCCCTACATCCGCTCCGGCGCTTCCATGCCCAGCAGCCCGAGCCCCACAGCGATCGTCTCCTTCGCGGCACAGACCAGGGCGAGCTTCGCCGCGCGCTCTGCCGCGTCCTCCACCAGCACGGTCTCGTCGTGGTAGAAGCGGTTGAACGCCTGCGCCGTGTCCACGATGTGGCGCGCCACGATGGAGGGCTCGTACTTCTCGCCCGCCGCGAGCACGCTGTCCGGGAAGGCATGGATGAGCTTCGCCAGCGCGAAGGCGGCATCGCCCATGATGAACCCTGCCTCCGGCACGGCACCCGCCGAAAGCGCCTCCGCCGGGTCTGCGTCGCCCAGCGCCTGCGCCTTGCGCAGCACGCTGGCGGCGCGCGCGTAGACGTACTGCACGTAGGGACCCGTCTCCCCGTCGAAGGTCAGCACCTTGTCCCAGCTGAACACGTAGTCCTTGATGCGCCCTGCCGAAAGCTCGTTGAAGATGACCGCGCCGATGCCGACCTGCCTGGCAATCCCGTCGATGTCGTCCGTGTTCACGCCCTTCTCGACGACGATCTGCCGCGTGCGCTCCACCGCCCCGCGCAGCACGTCCTCAAGGAAGACGACGCGCCCCTCGCGCGTGGACATCGTCCCGTCCTCCAGGCTGACGAGCCCAAAGGGGATATGCACGCAGTCCTCCGCCCAGTCGTAGCCGAGCAGCCCCAGCATGCCGATGAGCTGTCGGAAATGCAGGTTTTGCTGCGAAGCGACAATGTATAGATTCTTATAAAAGCCATAATGTTCTTTACGGTAAACCGCCGCAGCGAGGTCGCGCGTGATGTACAGCGTCGATCCATCCTTCTTCTGGATGAGCGCCGGGGGCATGTCCTGCGCCGAGAGATCGACGATCTGCGCCCCGTCGGATGCTTCGAGCAGCCCCCTGCCCTTCAGCTCGTCCACGATGCGCTGCATTTTGTCCGAATAAAAACTCTCGCCTGCATAGGAGTCGAAGGCGATGCCCAGCATGTCGTAGACGCGCCCGAACTCCTTCAGGCTCTCTTCCCGGAACCACTGCCACAGCGCGAGTTCCTCTTCACTGCCCTGTTCGAGCTTCGCAAAGACCTCGCGGGCCTCGTCCTCCAGCGAAGGGTCGCCCTCTGCCTCTTCGTGGAAGCGCGTATAATAGGAAAGCAATGTCTTGATCGGCTCGCCCTCGACCGCCGCCCGGTCGCCCCAGCGCCTGTATGCGACGATCATCTTGCCAAACTGCGTCCCGTAGTCTCCGAGGTGGTTGACGCGCACCGTGTCGTAGCCGAGGTGCCGATAGATGTGATCGATGGAGTTGCCGATGACCGTGCTGCGGATGTGCCCGATGTGGAAGGGCTTCGCAATGTTCGGCGACGAGAACTCGACGACGACCTTGCGCCCCGCACCCGTCTCGCTGCGCCCGAACGACGCGCCCGCCGCCACCGCCGAGCAGACCGCGTCGAGCACGACCGCCTCGCGCCGCAAGAAGAAGTTCACATAGGCGTTCACTGCCTCGACCCTTCCGATGGCATCCGATGCCGCCGCAAGCGCCCCGCCCTCCGCAAGCTCTGCGGCGATCTGCTGTGGGGACTTTCGGAATGCCTTAGCGAGCCGGAAGCACGGGAACGCGTAATCCCCAAGCGCGCTGTCCGCAGGCACTTCGACAAGCGCCTCCATGTCTTCCGCCGTCAGTCCTGCGGCCGCGATCTCCGGCAGAGCCGCTGCCGCTGCTGCGATTTCTTTTTTGAAATTTCTCATGTCTGTCCTTTGCTGTTTCTTTGTTTTGCCCGTACTGTTTCTGTCCGGTCTCTTTTCGATAGATTCCCAAATATTGTAACATATTTTTCGATGCTTGGGGATTGGTTGGGGATTGCCCTGCCTGTCGCGTTTCTGTCACAATAATGTAGCTTGAAATGACCTGCCCCCTATGGCATAGTGTCAATGTATGCACGGGGGGGATATACCCTGTCTGCACGAATTGGAATCGAAAGCAGAAACGAGGTTCAAAATGAAAGTGGAACAGAGAAGAATCCGGTCAGCGGCACCTGCGCGCTTTGTGGCGATCCTGCTTGCGCTGTT
>JAITHG010000022.1 GCA_031280075.1 Eubacteriales Family XIII. Incertae Sedis bacterium
CTGGCATCGAGCGCGTGCTCAAACAACACAACGTCACTCTGCAACTCTCCACCACGCGCAACCAGGTCTCCGGGGAGATGCGTGCCCTGCGCTCGATGCTGGCGCAGGATGTGGACGGGTTCATTGTGGAACCGTCCAAAAGTGCGCTCCCAAACCCCAACGCCTCCTTGTATGACGAGATTCGGGCTCGTGAAATCCCGCTGGTCTTCTTCAATGCGAAATACCCTCACTCCCTCTTCCCCTGCGTCGCGATGGACGACGTGGCTGCAGGGCGCATCGCCACGCAGCACCTTCTGGACTGCGGGCATCGGGAAGTCTCCGCCATCTTTACGCTGGACGACGTGCAAGGGCATCTGCGCTACCAAGGTTTCATGGAAAGACTCGCCGACACTGGGGTGGCAGACCCCGAGAAGCGGGTGATGTGGTTTTCGACGCAGGACAAGGCAGAGCTGTTCACCATCTATGAGGGGCGTCTGCTCAAGCTTCTGGAGGGCAGCACGGGCATCGTCTGCTACAACGACTCAGTAGCGGTCGGGCTGCTTGAATTCTGCCGGGGACAGGGCATAGCCGTGCCGGACGACATCTCGGTGGTCGGCATCGACGACGCGCACCAGGCGGGCATCTGCGAAGTGCCGCTCACGACAGTCCGGCATCCGAAGCAACTGCTCGGCGAGCGGGTAGCGGAGGAACTGCTGCGGCAGATAGCGGATCCTGGCGCGCTGGCGGAGGATGTCCTGTTCACGCCCGCCTTGGTCAAACGGGTCTCTACGAAGAAACGCTAGGAACCAATCCAAACGCTGCGCCATCTGAAGCAGTTCCGTACAATTCGCAGAAAAATGCAAAGAGAACGAAAAGAATCCATTGACTTGTACATACATCTATGATAAAAAGGTAGTGTCGAATAGCTCGCAAGCCAGTAGCACTAGTGGATCAACCGTAGAAAGCGACGCGAAGACGCAGAAGGAGTGAAAAGGAAATGAAGAAGATTATCAGCGCAGTTCTCGTCTTGCTTCTGATCATGGGTCTCTCCATGGGGCTTGCCGCATGTGGTGGGCAGGAACCGGAGGGCAACGCCGACCCAGGGACGGAGGCAACGACCGAAGAGGAGGCAGGCGGTCTCATCAAAGTCGGCATCATCAACAACCCGCCGGAGGAATCAGGCTACCGCGCGGCGAACGTCAAGGACTTCCAGGAGACATTCACAGATACGAACGGCTATGACGCATCCTTCGCGTATAGCCTCAAGTTCGAGGAACAGCTCGCTTCCTTCAATCAGTTCGTGACGGACGGTGTGGACTACATCCTCCTTTCTGCCGCGGCAACAGACGGCTGGGATTCTGCGTTTGAGACTGCCAAGGAGGCAGGCATCCAGATTCTTCTGTTCGACCGCATGGTCTCCGCCGACGAAAGCCTCTACGAAGCAGCCGTGGTCTCCGACATGGCGGAGGAAGGCAACACGGCTGTCGCCTGGCTGACAGACCAGAAGCTCAAAGAGTACAACGTCATCCACATCCAAGGTGTCATGGGTTCCGACGCACAGATCGGGCGCACCGCTGCCCTCGATAAGGAGTTTGCCGCCGGGACGATGAAGAAGGTCGTCCAGCAGACGGGCAACTGGAGCGATGCGGAGGCGAAGACGATCGTCGAGGCAGTCATCAACGCCAAGACCCCCTTTAACGTCATCTACGCGGAGAACGACAACATGGCGCAGGGCGCTGCGCAGGCTCTGGATGCAGCGGGCATCACGCACGGTGTCAAGGGCGACGTCGTCATCATGGGTTTCGACTGCAACAAGTGGGCACTCGAGGAGTTGCTCGCCGGAAACTGGAACTACGACGGGCAGTGCAGTCCCTTCCAGGCGAAGGTGATTGACGGCATCATCAAGGGGCTCCAGGCGGGCACGCCTCCTGCCGAGAAAAAGATCATATCGGAAGAGAAGGGCTTCGACGCGACGACCATCACCCAGGAGGATGTCGATACCTACGGGCTCGGCTGACACCAGCGGGCAGCAAGCCGCAGCCAGCCCGGTAGCCAGCCCCGCTATCGGCTGCAAGTGCACTCGGAGGAACAGGCAGATGCCGGATGAGATTGTGTTGAGCATGCGGAACATATGTAAGTCGTTTCCAGGCGTGCGCGCATTGCAGAACGTGGATTTCGCGCTCCGAAAAGGCGAAATCCACGCCCTGATGGGAGAGAACGGCGCGGGGAAGTCCACCCTGATCAAAGTGCTGACCGGCGTGCATCCCTTCGATGAGGGGCAGGTTCACATCGCTGGCGTTGACAGACCTGTCAAGGTGAGGTCGCCGCAGGAGGCGCAGGCACTGGGCATCAGCACGGTCTATCAGGAAGTGACACTTTGCCCCAACCTGACCGTGGCGGAAAATCTGTTCATCGGGCGCGGAAAAAACAGTTTTGTCGGCTGGGGGGACATGAAACGGAAGGGGAAGGCAATCCTGGACGGACTCGGCATCCCCGCCAAACCCACCCAGCAGCTTGCGAGCTGTTCGCTGGCGGTGCAGCAGATGGTCGCCATCGCCCGCGCTGTGGACATGGAATGCAAAATCCTCATCCTTGACGAGCCGACTTCGTCCCTCGACGAACAGGAAGTCGCGAAACTCTTCACGCTCATGCGCGATCTCCGGGCGCGCGGCGTCGGCATCGTCTTCGTCACACATTTCCTCGGGCAGGTCTACGAGGTGTGTGACCGCATCACGGTTTTGCGGAACGGGGAGCTTGTCGGCACCTATGAAACAGAGGCGTTGCCACGAGTGGAACTGATCGCCAGGATGATGGGCAAGGAACTCGGCGGGCTCTCGGAGCTTGAGGGGCAGAAGGCAAGGACAGCGGAAGCGGGGGGTACCTCCGTGTACGAGGCGGAAGGAATTTCCTGTGCGCCCGGTGCACTGCCCTTCGGCTTCCATATCGGGAAAGGGGAAATCAACGGATTCACAGGGTTGCTTGGGTCGGGGCGCAGTGAGAGTGTGCGCGTGATCTTCGGCGCGGACAGGGCGGTGGGAGTAAAGGCGCGCATCAACGGA
>JAITHG010000048.1 GCA_031280075.1 Eubacteriales Family XIII. Incertae Sedis bacterium
GTCGTTTTCCATGAGAACAGTCTATCACTTTTGGCACGGAAACGCAATGTTTATTTATCATCTCAATAATAATAATACCCCCCCTCACATCCCGCATGGTGTCAAAAAAATCCCGAAACTAATATCATTTCGGGGTGGCTCTCTTTTGATGCCATGCGTCATCCTTTCCCCCGAGTTCCCCGTAAGCAATCTCTCCCCCGTCGGGGCGGTCGGGCTGTGCATCGAACTTGGAGAACACGGCTACCAAATACACTGTACCCCATATCTGCGAATGTTCTCGTCAACTGTGATAAGCGGGATACTTTCGGACAGGGCAGTTGCGACAAGCAGTCTGTCAAATGGGTCGCGATGCAGGAACGGCAGACTTGACAGGGATTCCAAATGCGATTGGGCTATAGGCAGCACACTCCATCCATTTGTGTCGATCATTGCCCGGAGGTTTGCCACACCACCGTCGAATTGGAGTTTTCCAAGGCTGTGTTTGATGGTAACCTCCCATAATGATGCGATGCTGACTGCCATGCTGTTTTGCGCTTGACTGTTCTCAATCAGCACCGCAGCTTGTTCAGACAATCGCTTCGAATCCTCAAGGAACCAGAGAATCGAATGGGTGTCAAGCAGGAATCTCATTCCATATACTCCTTGAAATCGTCAAGGGGCGCATCAAAGTCATCGGCAACCCACATCTTGCCTTTCATGCTCCCTCGCCCGAACACCAAGCCATTTCCTGCTCTTGTGGGGGCTGGCTTCGTCGAAAGGATAAACGGCAAATCTTGCTCTCGCACCGTTTGGCGCAGAAACAGGTTGATTGCCGTAGTCATGTCCAGTCCCAAACTCTCGAAAATCCGCCCCGCCTGCAGCTTGAGCTCGCTGTCTGTGCGGATATTGATATTGACCGTACTCATGATTGCTACCTCCTATGCCGCCAACACTATCACAGAATGCGCATAATTGCAATATATCATCTTGAAAACTTGCTTGTTAAACAAAAACTATCGTGGTGCCAGAAAACGAGAAAGCTTGCAATTCATCGTGAAGCTGCCAGTCGGAAAACCTATCGGAAGTTCAGTCCACCCCCGCACCTCGCTGTTCCGCATCGTGAAACCGCATTCCCGGCAATGAAACACCTGCACTTTACACATCTGAAGCCACATCATAAGATGTTTCTATCCAAAGACCGCCCGGCTTTGTCGTCGGAGTGCCGGTCTGAGATCTCCAAAAAGGGAACAGCGCCTGCGGGTGCGGAAAGGAAGCAGCCATGAAAGCAAATGTCGGAGCAAGCACAAACGCAGACGCGAGGCGTGCAGGGGCGGAAGCGGCGGCGGCGGCAAAGGGCGGTCTTGGGGACGTGAAGCTCGCCTTCGTGTACAGCAGCGTGCAGTATGCGCAGCGGGAACTGCTGGACGGGGTGGCGGCGGAGCTGCCGGGCGTGCCCCTCGTCGGGAACACCTCGTTCACGGGCATCATCACGCCGGAAGGCTTCGCTTCTTCGGACGCGGGCTTCGTCGGCATCATGGCGCTGGCAGGCGAGGATCTGACCGTCGGCGTGGCAGGCAGCGCGAAGGACAAAGACGCGCGCGCCACAGGGCAGAAGGTTGCGCGGGATGCGCTAGCGGCCGCCGGCAAGCCCACCAGCGGCAAGATTGACGCACCGGACTTCTTCTACATGGTCGCCAACCCCGGCGAAGAGGAGTACTTCCTCAAGGGCATCGAGGATGTCATTGGGCGCGTGCCCCTCTTCGGCGGCAGCGCTGCGGACAACACCATCGCGGGCGAATGGTCTCTCTTCACGAAGGACGTCGTCACGCCGGAGGGTGTCGCAGTCGCCTTCTTCTGGGCGGATGCCCCCGGCAGCTTTGCCAACCTCTTCACCGGCGCCTACCGGGAGACGGACAAATTCGGCGTCATCACAAAGGTGCGCGAAGACAGAACCCTAGTCGAGATCGACGGCGTGCCTGCGGTCGAGAAGTACCGCGAGTGGCGCGGTCTCTCCGACCTTGAGCCGCTCAAGGGCGGCAACCTGCTCGTCACGACCATCACCAACCCGCTCGGCGTGAAGGACAGGCTCGGCGACCTCACCGCCATCCGCCACCCGATGAACGGCAACGACGACCTGTCGATGGCAGTCGGGGCAAACCTCGCCGAGAAGACGACCGTCATCATGATGGATGCGAGCGTGGATGAGCTGATCGCCTCGGCGGGTGAGTACACGACTCAGGTGGTCAAGAAGCTCGGCAAGCAGCCGTCCGCCCTGCACCTCGTGCACTGCGGTGGCAGGCGCGCCGCCATCGGCGACCGCGTGGGCGAGGTCTACGAAGCCGTCAAGGCGGCAGCGGGAGACATCCCCTTCCTCATGGAGTTCACCTTCGGGGAGTACGGCTACGAGGACGACGACCGCAACTCGACAGGCGGGCTGATGCTCAGCTTCACCGCCTTCGCTTGACGGACGTACAGGTGCGCAGGTGCGCAGGCACACAGGCGCACAGGCACAACGCGGCGCACGCCTGCGGAGTCATGCATTTTGCCTGACAGACGCACAGTCAGGCGCGCCACAAGGGCACGACAGCCCATTATTGGAACAATTATCGCATAATATCCACGGCAGCCAAGCCCGTGGTGACAGGACAGGAGGCAACAAATGAAGAACATCGTAAGCGGGAAATGGACGGACAGCGTGTCAGGCGAAACGTTTGACGTCGTCAACCCGGCGACGGGCAAGGTGATCGAGTCCGTCCCGAAGTGCACGCCCGAAGACATCCGCATCGCGATCGATGCAGCTGTAAAGGCGCAAAAAGTCTGGGCGGACGTGCCCGTCTTCGAGCGCGCTGCCATCCTCTACCGCTTCCTCGATATCGTGGACGAAAACGCGGAGAGCCTGGCGCAGACGCTCATGCAGGAGAACGGCAAGCCCATCGCGGAGGCGCGCGCCGAGATCGGCAACATCCGCATCGGCTTTTCCGGCTTCATAGAGCATGCGAAGCATTACTACGAGACCATCATCCCGCCGGGGCTCGAGGCAGGGCAGCAGAGCAACCTCGTGATGGTTCAGCGCGCGCCGGTCGGCGTGGTCGCCTGCATCATCCCGTTCAACTTCCCCTGCGACCTCTTCGACCAGAAGGTCGCGCCTGCCCTCATGATGGGCAACGCCGCCATCGTGCTGCCCTCGTCCGACAACCCGCTGACCCTGCTCCGCCTCACGGGCATGCTTGTGGAGGCAGGCGTGCCGGACGGTGTCGCGCAGTGCCTCACCGCACCGGGCAGCGTCAAGGCGACCGTCGCGCACGACGGGCGCATCGGGCTCATTACGCTCACAGGCAGTACCGAGGTCGGCATCGAGACGGCGAAGGCAGCTGCAGAGCACCTGATCCCCTGTGCGCTTGAGCTGGGTGGCAACGATGCCTTCATCGTGCTGGAGGACGCGGACGTAGACCTCGCGGCAAACGAGGTCGTCTGGGGCAGGACCTACAACACGGGGCAGGTCTGCTGTGCGAGCAAGCGCTTCATCGTCCACAACAAGGTGAAGGATGCCTTCGCCGAAAAGGTGGTGGCATTGATCCAGGGGCGCAAGTACGGTGCGCCGGAGGAAGAGGGCACGCAGATCGCCTGTCTCATCAGCGAGAAGGCGGCGGTCAAGGTCGAGGAACAGGTCGAGCGGGTCGTGGCACAGGGCGGCAAGATCCTCTGCGGCGGCAAGCGCAACGGTGCCTACTACGACCCGACCGTCATCGCGGATGTCCCGAAGGATGCCGATGTTGCCCGCGACGACGAGATCTTCGGTCCGGTCGTGCCCATCATCGGCTTCGACACGGACGCGGAGGCAGTCGAGATCGCGAACAGCTCCATCTTCGGGTTGTCCAGCTGCGTGTTCTCGCGTGACTACAAGCGCGCCTATGCAGTCGCCTCGAAAATGGAGGCAGGCGGCGCGGTCATCAACGGCGCGAGCTTCTTCCGCTCCTTCGAGATTCCCTTTGGCGGCTGGAAGCACAGCGGCATCGGGACGGAAGGTGTCTACAGCACCTTCGAGGAGATGACGAACGTGCGGAACGTGATTCTCAAGAACCTCGTCGAGTAAGAGCAGGGCGCAGGGCAGCCCTTTACAGCATCCGGCGCTGCGGGCGGAATCCGCCCAGCCGGAGCGTGTCCAAAAAGCCATCGATATCCCCCTCATCCGTGAGGACCAGCTCGAGCACGGCGCGGTCTTCCGTCTGATGGTCGATGTCGATGGCTTCTATATTGCATTCCGCACGACCTGCCGCCGTCGTGATCTCCGCAATGATGCCCCGGCGGTCGTCCATCGGGATGCGGATCTCCACGAGGCGCGCGGATGCCTGCACCCACTGGGCGGGGAGGGAGCTGCGGATCCTGGATGCGTCTGCGAGCCGCGCACGGATGCCCTCGGCATCCCCTGCCCGCAGCAGCTGCCCGAAGTCTGCGACGATGCGCTGCAGCTCGTCCAGCTCCTCCGCGACGATGTCGGCATTGTTCAGCAGGATGCCCGTCCACAGTTCTGCGCTGCCTGCCGCGATGCGGGTCGTGTCCTTGAACCCGCCCGCAGCGAGCCGCAGCATCTCGCCGTTTTCGCCCGCATGCGCCCCTGCCAGCGTGACCAGCGCCGCAGCGGCGATGTGCGGCACATGCGAGACGATGGCGACCACGCGGTCGTGTTCGGCAGGGCTGACGGAGAGCACGCGGGTGCCCAGCCCCGTCAGCAGTTCGTGGAGGCGCCGGAAGGCGTAGATGTCCGTCCGGCTGCCCGGTGTCAGAAGCCAGTACGCGCCCTGAAACAGATCCGGGCGGGCACCGTCGATCCCCTCCCGCTCGCTGCCTGCCATAGGGTGCCCAGGCACGAAACGTTCCGGATTTTTCAGATGGCGCTGCGCGTATTCGATGGCAGGTCCCTTCGTGGAACCCGTGTCTGTGAGCACCCCTTCGTAGCCGCTCTCCGTGAGCAGGGCAAACCACTCGCCGTAAGCGTCGACCGGCACCGCCAGGACGACGAGGTCTATCCCGCCCTCCGAAAGCAGGCGCAGGGTTTCAGCTCTGTCCGGAACGGAGTCTACGAACCCTGCGTCAAGCGCTTTCCTTGACGCATCCGGGTTGCTGTCAAGCCCGTAGATCCGGGCACCTGCGCCCCCGTGCCGCCCTGCGGGCATCTGCCGCCCTGCGGGTGCCTGTCCGCCCGATGCCTGTTCGTCCCCTGCAAACGCCTTCAGCGCGCCCGCAAGCGAGCCGCCGATCAGTCCGAGCCCGATGATCAATATATTGTCAAACCTTGCTGCCATTTTTCTAGATCCCTTGCCAAGCTGCCCCCTGTTGTCCTGCCCGTCATCCTACCGTGCCGCTGCCCCTAGCCGAGGCTGCCGAGGCTGCGCGATATCAACGTCGCCTTCTCCACCACGTAGGCGGCGACTTCGTGCACGCGTGCCCGGGTCAGGATGCCCGGGGTGCCGCTCGCGCTGATGGCGGAGATGATCTCCCCCCGGTAGTCGTAGATGGGGGCGCCGATGCAGCGCGTGTTCAGGTCGAATTCCCTGTCGTCCATCGCCCAGCCTTGACTGCGCACCTTCTTTATTTCCTTATGGAAGTCGGCAAGCGAGGTGATGGTATGGGGCGTGAACCGGTTGAAGCTGCTGTTTGCTAGGGTGCGGTCAAGCCCGTCCCGGTCAAAGCCGGACAGCAGGCATTTGCCAAGGGACGAGCACCAAGCGGGCACGCGGATGCCGATCTGGGAATAGAGCCGCACGCCCGAGTACATGTCCATGCGTTCGATGTAGACAACTTGGTCGCCCTCCAGGACGCCGAGGTGCGAAGTCAGCCCCAGCTCATGCGTGATCTGCGCGACGTAGGGGCGCGCCTCCGTCTGCAGCTCGAGGCTGTTGATGTGCGTGCTGACGATCTCGATTGGCTTCAACCCGATGCGGTACAGCCCTTCCCGGCTCTTCTCCGCGTACTGCCTGCGAACGAGGGTGGCGAGCAGCCGGTGCACCGTGCTCTTGTGCATGCCGACACGCGCCGCGATCTCCGTGATGCCCATGCCTTCGCCGGGGGCGTGCACTGAGAGTGCCTCCAGGATGTCGAGGGCGCGCTCTAGGGACTGCACGGAATGCCCGTGATCCACTGGCTCCGCCGCCCCTGTTGGTGGTGCCTCTGCCGGTGCTGCCGCCCGTGCGTCTTTTTTCTTTGCGTTTTTCCCTTGTGTCTCCATGCCTTGCCCGT
>JAITHG010000100.1 GCA_031280075.1 Eubacteriales Family XIII. Incertae Sedis bacterium
GAGCTACAAGCCGCCAAACATCACGGAGCTGCCCAGCACGCTCGCGGCGCTCGTGGACGAAGGGCGTCTGGGCTTCAAGAGCGGCAAGGGATTCTACGACTACCCGGATGACGCAAAGCAGGCGATCATGGCAAAGCGCGACAAGCAGCTCTTCGAGGTCTTCCGGTTGGCGCAGAAATTCCTCGACGATCCCGTTTGACGCCCGGTTAGGAGAGACACAGCGTAATGAAAAGCAATAAAATCATGATCCAGTGCTGCCTCTGCGGCGCTGGCACGAAGAAGGATCAGGCTCCCACCGTCCCATACACGGCGGACGAGCTGGCGGAGCAGATCGTCGCCGTCACGAAGGCCGGCGCTTCCATCGTCCACATCCACGTCCGCGAGGACAAGGAGGTGAACGGCGAGCTGCAGATCGGTTACAAGTCCATGGGGCTCGGTCCCTTCACGGATGCCGTCGAGAAGACGCGCGCCGCCTGCAAGGCGGAGGGGCTGGATGTCATCATCAACCTGACGACATCCGGCGGCGAGTACGAAGACCACAAGCGCCTGCAGCACCTCAGCGCCCTGCTGCCCGAGATGTGCTCCTTCGACCCGAACACGATCAACTGGGCGAACAGCTACATCTTCGAGAACAGCCCGCGCTTCCTGAACTACCTGAGCAAGGAGGTCGTGCGGCTCGACATCAAGCCGGAGTTCGAGGTCTTCGACACAGGGCACATCGACAGCGTCCTGTATTATGTGAACCGCTGGGACATCCCAAAGCCCCCGCACATCCAGTTCATCATGGGTGTCGGTGGCTCGATGCCCGGCACGGCGGACTGCCTCTCCTTCCTCGTAGGCAAGCTGCCCGAGGGAGCGACCTGGTCCGTATCCGGCATCGGCAAGGCGCACATGCCGATGATGCTCGCGGGGCTGGCGCACGGCTGCGACGGTCTGCGCGTCGGTCTCGAAGACAACATCATGTATGGCAAGGCGGCGGACGGCTCCAGAATCATCGCCACCAACCTCATGCTGGTCGAGCGCGCCGTGGAGCTGTCAAAGCTCGCCGGGCGCGAGATCGCGACGGCGGAGGAAGCGCGGGAGATCCTGGGCATCACCCGGCATACTTTGCGGGATGAGGTCACACAGGAATCCAGCTGGAAGCCGGAGTAGGCATCTCAAAGCCCATGCTTCTCCATCCGGCGTTTTAGCGAAAACCTGCTGATCCCCAACAGGGTTGCCGCCTTGGATTGGTTGTTGTCGGATTTGAGCAGAGCCTCGCAGATGAAACCCCGTTCGATGCTGTCGAGCTGCTTCTCCAAGGAGAAGGTCTCCGACCAGCCCTGCGCCCTTATGCTGCTTGTCAAGGCATCCGCCGACACGCTTTGCGGGCTGAAATCGAACGGGGGGACTGCCGACGGACGATGCTCGACCCACTTCTGCTGGTTTGTGACCATTGAGTGGGGCATTTCCCAGCCGCATTTTGGCGAGCTGTTCCGCGAGTGGACCTTCTTTGGCGTTGGCTTCCCGCCGATGGCCATGTTCATCAGCGCCCTGCCCATGGTATTCTCCGCTTACGTGATCCTCTTCGGCGACATGATCCAGGCAAACGCCCTTTTGGAGGATGCCTCCAGAAACCGCCCCGACGAAAAGATCGACTACAATTCCAACCGCTCCCATATCGTTTTCGGTCTGCGCAACACGATCATGTCGATCATCGTGCCGGGGTAATAGACATAAAGGCAGCGGTCGTGAATACGGCCGCTGCCTGCGTTTTGCCCTTCGAGGGCATGCGCACGGTTTACTTGATGATGTTGAACTTGCCGATGACGGGCAGAGGCTTCATTTTGCCGCCCGCCGCGTTGACGATGCCGAGCACGAGCAAGACGACCGGGAAGATGTACAAAAGGCTGAAGATAGCTGTGAAAACCCCCAGCAGCCCGAAAGCAAATGTCGCCAGGAAGATCGCGCCCAGAATGGCGAGCACGATATTCAGGACAACGCCCATTGCCAACGCCGTGAGGAACAGAATCGTGCCTTGGTTGGCGTGGTACTTCACAAAGGGCGAAGTCTTGTGCGCACCTGCAATCAGGGGAACAAAGAACAGGATATAGGCGATGATCGCCATCCCCTTGTTCGCCTCCGCATCACTCGCAGGTGCCTGCTGCGGATTGTAGGATGCGTTGTGCTGTGCGTTCGGCGCAGCAGCCCCGACCTGTGCTCCGCAGGCAGGGCAAAAGCTCATTCCGTCCTGCATCTGCGCTCCACATTTCTGACAATATGCCATATTTACCTCCTCTTCGATTCTGGAACTGCGTTCGTGGCAAGCAAGTGCGCCCGAACTCCAATCAAAATTGCGACCCGGAGACCTAGCGTCATCCAGTAATTTCCATTCTATCCTTTCTTTTTGTGTTTGTCAAATGGACGCACCGGTCTTCCGTTCGATCAATTGGAATGATTGTAATGATGAGCGGTTTGTACATCAGGAAGAAAAGGACGGGATCCCACTTTGTGAGATCCCGCGCCACTAGGTTGTCGAAGGAGAATAGGCACTGCCAGCATCCTTCCGCAAAAATCAAGTATAGAACGCAGGAGCTTTTTTCAGAGAGCTCCACTGGGCGACATCGTGCCCGAAGACCACCAACGCTCCGTCTGACCGCATCTGCCT
>JAITHG010000079.1 GCA_031280075.1 Eubacteriales Family XIII. Incertae Sedis bacterium
GCGCGTATGGTAGACGCTGCCGTTTCCGATGCCGCCGCGACATCCCCGCCGGACACAGCGGCGAGGTCGAGCAGCCCCGGCATAGCCTTCATGGTCTCCGCCGCGTCGAAGCCAGCGGAGGCGAGGTTCTCCATCCCCGCTGCAGCCTCCGAGGCGGAGAACGCCGTGTCCGCGCCCAGCTGCTTCGCCTGCTCTGACATGCGCTTCATCTCGTCCCCGGTAGCACCGGAGATCGCCTTGACACGGGACATGCCCGCCTCGAACTCTGCGCCCGTCCGGATGGCAAGCCCCCCGGCGGCTGCAAGCCCGGCACTGATGCCAGAGATCGCCTTGACCGCACCTGCCGCGCCGCGCGCGGCAATGCCGCCGAGTCCTTTGACCCCGCGCTCGAATCCCTTTGAGTCAAGGTCGGTTCTTATGACAAGTTTGTCAGCCATCCGCTCCCCTCAATGCCGCGTCAATGTCGCCGCCCCCCATGAGGGCGGTAGCTATCCGCTCTTCCAGTTCCCTGTCCTCGGGGTTGCGCAGCTTGGGCAGTGCCCATTCCTTACGCATCCGCCGGTAATATGCCCGCTGCTCGTTGCCCATCTTCGCCATGTCGTCGTCCGTCATGGCGCGGTACCCCATCGCACGCACCACCAGCTCGTCTTCGCGCAGCCCGTCGAAAAGGGCGCGGAAGATCCACCAGTGCATTTCCTCCTCCTGCGTCAGGTCGATCCCGTACTGCCCCCGGAATGCCGCGAAGATGAGCGGTGCATCGTGCTCGAAAGACACGATTCCGCCGCTCGTCTTGCGCTTGCCAGAGCGCTTTCGCGCCTCCTCCTGACCACAACGGAAGAACCGGAGCAGTGCATCCGCCATCTCCGCCGGAAAGCTGCGCACAAGATGCGGGCAGTCCGGGAAGTACATGGCAAGCCCTTGGGCGATAATTTCCGCGTCAGTCTTGCTTGGCTGCTCCATCAGGGCAGCAAAGCGCAGCGAGGTGCGGAAGCCCCAGTCTATCGGGACTTCCCTGCCGCCGATGCCCACCGTGTGCGGGGGCTGTTCAGTCAGCAGCCCCATCGCCCCGCACAAGCCGCTCGAAGTCGTCGAACTGCGCCTTTGCCAGCCCAGCCATGCTTTTGTACGCCTCGAGGATCCAGCGCAGGTTGCGCTTGCCACCAAATGCGGCATCTGCCGACCCTGCGCCGAACACGGCATCCAGGAAGGCATGCCCTGCGTCGGCCTGCGCCTCCATGCAGTCCGTCTCGTCCCCCCCGCCCGCCGCCACGGCTGCCTGGAACGCTGCCTCGGCATCCGTGTAGCGGCGGTAGAAATCGACGTCAAGCGCGTCGAAGGGGAACTCCTTACCCCCTATCCGGATCGTGGTGTCCATGGTGTGTTGCCTCCTTTGCCTGCCTTACGGCCCGACCACCACGGTCGGGGTGAACGACTTGGCGGCCGTGTCGAACGTGCCTGCGACGACATCGCCGATCTCGTTCAGGTTGCCCTCCAGCGTGTACTCGCCGTCCGTGTCCGAGATGCTTGACACCTCGACGGACACGCGCACCTTCCGGGCGGCGAATTCGCCGGGGGTGCCTGTCGGGTCGTCGAGGTCCACGCGCACATAGTCCGTCTCCGTGTCGGCACCCGTCCGGCGCATCTCTGCGATGTCCGCCATGAAGGCGATCGCCGCCTCCGACTTGATGTAGTCCGACGTGAAGGGGTTGACCGCCTCGTAGCCCGTGACGCGCTTCGTCGATGCCGCGTCGTTGATGTACCGCTTCGTCGTGGTCTGCGCGTTCGGCTCCTCGTTCAGCGCCGTGAACCCCGTGCCGAGGAACTCGTAAGCCCCCCCGACCTCAAGGTAGTCCGCCCTCATTCTCCTCTGCTTCGTTCCGCTCACTGCAAATCTCCTTTCTCAAAATATAGCAGCCTGCACTGTATCTGGTACCTTGCAGACCGCACCCCAGTCGCAAACGCATATCCGCCCGTCAGCGCCTCAAGCCGCAGGGCTTCCCGCCCCGTCCCGAGGTCAGGCAGGTCGCCCTCCCTCGTGCAGCGGTCGAGCCACTCCGCGAAGCTCTGGTAGAACCCGTTCGCCGCGAGCGCCTGCCCGACATCCGGTCCGTAGCTTT
This sequence comes from Eubacteriales Family XIII. Incertae Sedis bacterium, assembly GCA_031280075.1. The sequence goes on from JAITHG010000079.1 coordinate 2,118, forward strand.
CGCGGCTCGAAAGGACGAAGACGAGCTGCCGGTGCGTGTCGCCATTGACGTAGCTCTTCACGACCGGCTTCGCAGGCACTGCCTCGAGCATGTAGGCATCCGGCTCCTCTTCGAGGTAGTCCACCCCGATGGAGCGATAAAAGCCAGGCATCCCCGGAAAGCCCTTGACGTGCTCACGCAGCGCCTCCAAGATGTTCGTCATTCCGCCTCACCTCCACAAAATTCCGCCACCGTGCGGATGATCTCGTCGCCCCTGTCAGCCCACATGCGCCTGTCCCAGTGCTTGCCCCGCAGGGGGCCGTTGTTGCCGCCCCTGTTCGTCTCGTACTGCTTTGTTGCATACGGAACGTGGTACGTGATGCTGCCGGGGCGGATCGTGGTGTTGTTCTTCAGGTCGCCCGTGCGCATCGGGACATATGGATCGGAAAGCCTTGCGACCTCCGAGGCGAACAGCAGCTCGCCCTTGCCGCCCTTGCCCATGCCGCGCCGCAGCAGGCGCTTCTGCATGGGATCCAGTTCCAGGGTCACGCTTGTCTTGCCAGCCATCAGCCCGCCTCCAGTTCTACGTGCTGCATCGGTGGGCTGCCGTTGTCGCAGAGCTTTACAGACAGCACACGGCGCATGCTGCCGTGCAGTGCCTGCATCTGTTTCTCCGTCAGGCCACCTGCCCCGAGCTCTTCGGTCACAATGCCGCGTATGAGGATGTCCCCCTTGCGAATCACGGCCGTGGCTATCGTCAGCGCGGCGTAGACCATCGCACGATCCGCCGTGGCGGGTCCCCCGTCCCCTGCCCTTGAACCGCTCACGTCCTGCCAGTTCACGTTGTGGACATACATCCGCTGCCACGTCCTGCCGTCAGGGCCAGAGAAACCGCAGAAGACCGTCATGTCGCCGTTCGTGATCATCCGCGCACCCCCCTGTAAAGCAGCCCCGTGTGCTGCAGGTATGTCCGCGCTGCGTCGTACATGCGGCGGGAGAGCGGGATGTCGCCAACCCCCGCGCCAGCGCTGCCGTACACGACGGACACGTCGCCCACGGATTCGGAGGACAGCCCCTCGCGGCCTTCGTAACGCATCGCCGCGTCGGCGACCGCACAGACCGCGAGGCGCACTTCGTTCGTCACGGGGGGAACCCTTCCATAAGTGATCTCGCGGATGTACGCGGACGCATCGAGGGCGCGCCGGTCGAACTCCTGTGCCGGAATGCTGGTACCATGGTACTCGTCCCGGTAGAAGTCGTAGTCCACAAACGCGTCCATGCTAGCCCTGTTCCTTCTGCTGCCTTTCGGCAGGCTTCTCCTGCTCCTTGAGCTGGCGGGTGAGCTGCTCCACCCGCTTCTCCAACTCGTTGACGTAGGCGACGGGGATGCGGTCGCCCGCCTTCCATTCCTTAGCCATCCGTCTCTCCTTCCTGCTGCTGCTGCTTGGCCTCGTCCGGCTTCTTGTCCGTCTGCTTGGCCTTGTCCGGTTTCTTGTCCTGCTGCTTGGCATCAGCAGGGCTTGCCTGCTCCGATGCCCCCATCCCTACGATCCTGCCCATTTCGCCCTCCTTTATGCCTTGTTCGACAGGTAGATGCCCTTCGCCTTGTTCTCGTAGGTATCCACGATGCCGTACTTGCGGTACTTGACACCATACGCGTCGTGCGTCTGGTTCTGCTCCGGCGTGATGACGCTGTTGATGACGTGCTTGTCGAACTTGATGAGCGCAGGTTTGTGGACGACCATGAAGTTTATGTCCTTGCCGGATGCCGCCTTCTGGAAGTGTCCAGCCTCCTCGCCTGCCGTCTCGCCGTCCAGCATCTCGACCGCCGTGTAGAACCGGGTCTGTGGCACAGATACGACATGCGCGAAGCCCTGCAGCGCCTCACGGCTCCTGGTCGTGTCAAGCGCCTTTACGCTGTTCAGCAGCGTCGGCGTGACGAACAGGTGGCGCTGCTCTGCAGGCACCTCCGCCTCGTCGAGCTCGGTGCTGGCCTTGAGCAATGCCGCAAGGAATGCCGCGCCATCCGCATAGGTGGCGGGTGTCGCCGTCTGGATGCCGGGCGTGCCCGCGATCTGCGCGAACGTGAACGCGTCCGCCTCGGGTGCCACCTTAGTCCGGATGAACTCGGCGGCCAGCCTGCCGAATGCGATGTTGAACGTCTCGTCGTTGTCCATCGCGTCCACGATGAACTTCCGGCCCCGGTCGTAGTTGAACTCGACCTCTTCCCACGTCACGGTGACATCGCCATCGACGTAGCCGTTCGCGCGGGAGTAGTCCCCGAGCCCGCTCATGGTCAGCTTCGGAATCTTGATCCGCCTTGCGTTGCTCCCTGCCTGTGCAAGGGCGGGGTCCCCCGTCAGCCCGTTCGTGACGGAAGCCGCCGCGTATACAAGGTCTAGCAGGGGGATGAACCTCGTGACAAGGTTCGCCAAAGTTATTGCCATTGTTTAATCTCCCTTCTTTTCCGCAGGCAGCCCCATGACCGCCCGCAGCGTGTCAGCGCCGTCGGAGCTCTTCGGCTTCCCGCCGCCTGCGGCGACAGGGTTGTCCAGGGGCTCGTCGGACTTGAACAGGTAGTCGTGTTCCTTCCGCACCGCCTCGATGGCCGCCTTGATGTCCTCCGACTGGTTCTTGCTCTCCTTGAGCTTCGCGATGTCGAGGTGCGCCTGCACCGACTTTGCATCCTTCGCCTTCTCCTTGCCGATGATGCCGGCAAGCAGACCTTCGAAGTCGCGGTCTGCCAGCTCGGCGGCGTGCTTCTCCTCCAGCGCCTTGCGCTCGTCTGCCGCCTTCTGGTTGTCCGCCTGCAAGGCCTCGATCTTCTTGTTCAGCGCCTCTGTGTCCCCGGCGGACTTCTTGATCTCCTCGAGCTGCCCGTCCCGCTCCTTGACCTGGTCTTCCAGCGTCTTGACCTTTTCGCCGCGCTGCTCGAAGTCCTTCTTGGACACAAAGCCCTTCCCGATCTCGTCCCGGATCTTCTTGTCGATCTCGTCCGTGTGGGCATCGCCCAGTATCTCCTTGATCCACTCCAGTGCCATCGCTTCTGCTCCTTTCTTGCCGCCGTCCTTGTCGCCCGGCCAGTCCCGGTATCGCGGCCACCTGGTTTTGCTCCCCGGTGCGGGGATAGCTCTGCATATAAAGACGCCCGGCAGTGATGCCGGGCGCTGATGCCTTCCTGTTTTGGGGCTATGCCCCGGGGGTGATGTCCTTTGCCGTCTTGAGCCACTGCAGCACGGTCTGCATCCGGCTGTTCTCCTTCAGGTAGTGGATGCCGTCGGCGGTGATGTCGATGGCCTCGAGCCCCTGCAGGCTCCTGCCGTTGATGTACTGCTTCACCTTGTAGCCTTTCGCCAGCCCTTCCTCGAGCAGCCACTCCATGATGTCGTTGCGGTACGCCTCATGGATGCCGAGCGCCTGTGGCTCCAGATGCCCGGTGTCCATGCGTATTCCTTCGCGCTTGCAGCGGTACAGCTCGCGCAGCACCACGCACACGATGCGGTCATAATCGTCTTTTGGCATTTCGTCCTCCTCTCATAGGAAAACCCCGCCGGGGCGGGGTCTCTTGTGTCGTCTGCTGTGTCGGGCAGGTTGCTCATCCGAACTCGTATATGTCGTCGTACACCTCTTGGGCTTTTAGCCCAAAGGCGTTGTAGTATCCTTCGTCGTCGAATCCGTTGTCTTCGATGACATCGCCTAGTGAATCAAGCAAGGGGTTTATTTCACCGTGAAACAACGCCTCGGCATTCGGCACGTTTTTGATCAGCCATTCCTTGTTCTCTTGCGAAATATACATGTCATTCCTTCTTCTTTTTCTTTCGCGGATTCGTCTGGATGACGAGCCTGTCGTCTATGCTGATAGCCACACTGCAACCTTCCCCTACGAATGCGATCCGCCTGTCTCCTTTCACGGTTCTGCTCTTCATTGCGATTGGTGCCAGTAGCGCGTCCTTTATGTCAGCTATTGGCACGCCTTGGCGCTCGTAGGCACCGATCACCCTTGCGACGAAATGGCTGTGGATGCGCTCGATTGTAGTTCCGTCTGCTGCTTGCAACCCTATAAGTGCCTGCTCCGCCTCTTCGGATATTTTCACGAAAAACTCGAAACCCGTCAAAGGTGACAGCTCAC
>JAITHG010000106.1 GCA_031280075.1 Eubacteriales Family XIII. Incertae Sedis bacterium
AATATAGACATGCGACTGACTGATATTAATAATGTGTCAAAAACATTACAGGCGCGCATCAGAGGGTATAGAAAGACGACAAAAAACGGCATCGTGAGTTTGGGGATCACTGTCCGGACGAAATTGATGTTCGTTTTTTTGTCTCTCGCCCGCCGAAAGCGCGTGGCGGCGTTCAGCATCGCCGTCAACCTCATCCTCTTGCGGGGGTATACCCTTCCCGCAATGTTCTCCTATATAAAAAACCTGCCAAGGGCTGCCCTTCGTGCAGTGCGTGCGTCGTTCGGCGTGCCGGACACGTCCTGCTTGGCGGCTGAAGGTCTTGCCGAAACAGATCCGCCCCTTGCCGACAGCGACTCGCATTCTGCGTGCGGGGTCGCCCCCTCGCTGCCTCCAGCCTGCACGGCCGTCGCGGCAGAGGGCACGGTGCCCTTTGCAGAGCGCGCCCATGTGCGGACGCTGCGGGTGCATGCCCCGGCGCTGCCCCCCGCCCTTTCCGCACGGAAGGGAAAGCTGGCATCCGCCTTGTTGCTGGAACTGGCGCGGAAGGCGGCCACTGCGTCTGCCTTCGTCGGGCGCAACGTCTGCAGGTGGCTCCGCCGCCAAGGCATCGTCCTCGCCCCCGCCCTGCGGCGCGGGGGTGCTGTCGCAGCTTCGCATGCCGGGATGCAGGCACGCATCCTGGGCACTGCTGTCGGCAGACGCTATGCGCTCTGCGCCGCCTTTGCCGGCAGACATGTGACGGCTGCTCTGTTCTTCTACGAAGCACGCATCGATGCCTCACTGCGCTTCCTGCAAACGCGCAGGCGCGTATTGTCGATCGCCTGCAGCTTCGCGGTCACCCTTGTCATCCTCTCATCCGCCGCGAGTGCGCACATGACCTTCTACGAATACAGCATCGCGGGCGAGGTGCTCGGAGTCGTCAAGGATCGTGAGCGCGTGACGCGCACCGTGGAGTACATCGGCAGCCAAATCGACCCGTCGAATGAGGGCAAGGTCGTCATCGACACAGAGCAGGGCGAGCGCCTTGTCATCGACAAAAACCAGGACATCGTCATCGAGAAAAAAATCCTGCAGAACACCGCAGGCGTCGAGGTGGACAGCGAGCGGGACATTGTCCAGAAGATCTCCGCGCTGGAGGATGTCAGCATCATCGCATACACCCTTGACATCGACGGGCAGACCATGGGCACATTCCCGTCCGTCGAAGCGGCAAAAGCCGTCACGGAGCGCGTCCTCTCCGATGCCCTCGCAGGCGAGGATCCGTCAAAGTACAAGGAGTCAGGCTTCACCAACACCCTGGACTACAGGCAGGTGGCTGTTCCCAAAAGCGAACTCTCCTCCCCCGAAGCAGTCTATGCAAAGATCACCCAGCCCCTCGTCGAAGTCAAGTACTACGAGGTCAAAGCGGGGGACAACATATTCGACATATCGCTCGACAACGACATGACCATCGACCAGATCGAAAAGCTCAACCCTGACAGAAACCTCGACCTGATCTACGCGGGCGACAAGCTGCTGCTCCAGGAGGAGCGCCTGATGCTCAGCGTGAAAACCGTAGAACAAATTCAATATGAGGAGACATACAAGGCCGATCCGGAGTATAATGATACCGACAAGCTGTACGAGGGAGAGGAGATCGTCCAGGCCGAAGGGACGCGTGGAAGGTGGCGTGTGACTGCAGATCTGACCCGCGTCGACGGTGTCGTCTCGGAGATGGCCATAACGGACACGCAGATCCTGACGGAGTCCATCCCGGACAAGATCCTTCGAGGGACAAAGACTCTGCCTCCGAGTATCGGGAAAGGGTACTTCGTATGGCCGGCGAACGGCACGATGACTTCCGGCTTCAAGTTCCGCTGGGGGCGCCACCACAACGGCATCGACATCGGTGTGCGTTATGGTCCGGTCTTCGCGGCAGATGGCGGAAAGGTCATCTTTGCGGGCAACCGCGGCGACGGCTACGGCAACAAGATCGTCATCGACCATGGTGCGAACAGGCAGACGCTCTACGCGCACCTGAGCGAGCTGTCCGTCAAGGAGGGCGAGACGGTCTTCCAAGGACAGACCATCGCCATCTCCGGCAACACCGGCGCTACGACGGGGCCGCATCTGCACTTCGAGATACACATCGGAGGCGTCCCGAAAAATCCCTTGGACTATCTCTGACGGAGTGAAAGGGCATGACATGGAAGCAAAGAAGATCTTGGTTATCGAGGACGAGAAGTCCATCTCGGACATCGTCAAGTTCAACCTCACGAAGGAGGGCTTCGATGTCGGCACCGCTTTTGATGGGCTGGAGGGTCTCACAAAGGCACTCGAGACAGATCCCGACCTGATCCTTCTGGACGTGATGCTTCCGACCATGGACGGATTCGAAGTGTGCCGGAAGATCCGCGAGAAGAGCGCCGTCCCCATCATCATACTCACGGCAAAAGAGGAAGAAGTCGACAAGGTGCTCGGGCTTGAGCTCGGGGCGGACGACTACATCACCAAGCCCTTCGGGCTGCGCGAGCTCATCGCACGCATCAAAGCGAACATACGCCGCACCGTCATGACGGAGGGGCTCGCCGCCGCCGAACAGACGGGCAAGACACGCGATTTCGGCAATCTCACAATCGACATGGATCGCTACGAAGTGCGCAAGAACGGCGTGCCGCTTGAGCTGACCCTGCGCGAATTTGAGCTTCTACGCTATCTCGCCGAACGCGAGGACAAGGTGTTTTCCCGGGAGCAGCTGCTCGAAGACGTATGGTGCTACGAATACTACGGCGACATCCGCACCGTGGACGTGACCGTCCGCAGGTTGCGTGAAAAACTGGAAGACGATTCGAGCGATCCCAAGTACATCCTGACGAAGCGAGGCATCGGCTACTTCTTCCGGAGGCCATAGCGTGTCCAAAGAAGGCACGATGCCGAAGCGGGAAAGGCTACGCGTCTTCCTCTTTCTGCTACCACCTGCCATCGTCTCGTGCGTCGCTGTGGCAGCGCTGTTGCTTGCATCCCTGCCTACGGTCGCCGCAGCAGCGCTGGGCATACTGCCCGGCTGCGCCCTCGCCTACGCCATATCAGGCTATCTGCTTGACAACATTGCGGGCACGAACGCGGAGCTGAAGTTGCAGCTCCAGGAAAACCTGACGGAGGCCGCCTCCGAAAAGAACAAGCTCGAAACCATCCTGAAGCACATCTCCGACGGCATCCTCGCCATGCGGTCTGAT
>JAITHG010000117.1 GCA_031280075.1 Eubacteriales Family XIII. Incertae Sedis bacterium
ACCACAGCATGCCAGAGGGTCTTCGATGTCCACTCCTACCACTGGAGCAAACCGGCTTTATACAGTATAATAAAGGGACTGAACAACAGAAAGCGGTATCTGATCACGAAACCTTGGCCAAAAGCAACAGAGCGAAGCGCCAGGAGAATAATCAAGGTGCGTATTCAAAAACGTACCTGCACGCAACAAGAGGGGTTCGATGAACGACGACTTCACAAACGAGTCTATGCTGGAGCTGTATCTCTTCGAAGCGACCACGCTGCTTGAGAGCCTGGACGGCATTTTGCTGCAGGCAGAATCGGAGAAGAAGATCGCCAAGGAGAACATCCATGAGGCCTTCCGCATCCTGCACACCATCAAAGGCTCGTCCGCCATGATGTCCTTCCATACCATCCAAGAAACGGCGCACCGCACAGAGGACTTGTTCTCCTATATCCGCGACAACGGCATCGACGATGCCTTCCTCGGCGAAGTGCTCGACCTCGCCCTCGCGGCGATGAACTTTCTCGAAGGGGAAGTCCAGAAGGTTCAGGAAGGGCTGCCGCTCACCGAAGGCAACCCTCAGATGCTGGAGCGGATCGCCGATCTGCTCGACAGGCTCGCCCAAGGACCGGAAGCGGCCGTTAGGCAGCGCACCGCTCCCGCCCCACTGCCTGATGAGGCTCAGATGCCCGTCGCGCCAGAAGGAGGGCGCATCCTCGGCATAGAATACGCCCCGCACGTGGAGGGAAAGAGCGGCATCGGAGAGGTAGAAGAAGTCATCGATGCCGACTTTTATGGCATAGACAGCGACTACAGCGAAATCCACTTTGCCGATGAAGCCTACGAACCGGACGGAGGCGTCATGACCGCCCCAGACATTCACCCCTTCGGCATCGAAGCGGGCAGCGATGCCCCACCGGATGTATCTCGCGTCTACTACCTGCACATCCACTTCAACGAGGGCGCAAAGATGGAAAACCTTCGCGCCTACATGCTGGCGAACAAGCTCAGCGAGATGGGGACTGTGGAGCAATGCATCCCCAGCGATCTCGAAAACAACCCGGAAGCAGCGGCAGAGATTATAGAGAACGGCTTCTACGCCGCCTTCCGCACGACGATGTTCCGCGAGCAGATCGAGCGAGTCGCCAAGGGAACCCTGTCTGTCGAAAGCGTCAGCTTCGTGCGGCGCATGCCGGACACAGCGGCCCATACCGCATGGCAAAACAGCATGCCGAAGAGCGACCGACGCAAGCCGATGCCCCAGCAGCAGCGACCACGCATGATGGAAGCCCCCCAGTCAGAGCCGGTTCCCCTGCCCATCACTCCGCAGCTGTGGCAACCTTCGCACGCACCCAGCACGCAGGCGCAGACCGCCGAAACGCAGCAGGAGTCGGTGCAGGTCACCGAGCATCCCGTACAGCAACCCGCACCCGGTGCCCATGAATTGCAACAGGAGCCACAGGACACCTTGGAGCCGGAACCCCTTCCGCAGCAGGGCGGCAGGGCTGCCAAGCAAAACCTCATCAGCGTGGACTTGACCAAGCTCGATTCCCTGCTCGACCTCGTCGGAGAGATCGTCATCAACGAATCCATGGTGACAGAAAACCCGGATCTGGAAGGGCTGCCTCTTGATAATTTCAACAAGGCCGCCCGTCAACTCGGCAAGCTGACAGATGAACTGCAGGACACAGTCATGGCAGTGCGCATGGTGCCGGTCTCCTCCCTCTTCCAGCGAATGGCCCGCGTCGTCCGGGATCTCGGGAAACAGCTCGGCAAGAACGTCGAATTGGTTCTCTTCGGAGAGCATACGGAGGTCGACAAGACCATCCTGGATGCCCTGTCCGATCCACTTCTCCACCTGGTGCGTAACGCCATGGATCACGCCATCGAGACGCGGGAGGAGCGCTCTTCCGCTGGCAAAGGGCTCATCGGGCACATCGCCCTCTCCGCGCAGAACGTCGGAGGGGATGTTATCATCTCTGTCAGCGATGACGGTCGCGGGCTCGATGCCGCCACCATTCTCGAAAAAGCGCGGGAACGTGGTCTGCTGAAAAAACCGGAGAGCGAATACACGGAGCGGGAGGCATACAACATCCTCCTTGTGCCGGGCTTCACGACGCGCGACTGCGTCACCGAGGTGTCTGGTCGCGGCGTGGGTCTCGATGTCGTTCGTCAGAACATTGAAGGAATCGGGGGTTCCATCTACATCGAGAGCGTGAAGGATGTCGGCACAAACGTGCTGCTGAAGATTCCACTCACCCTGGCCATCATCTCCTGCATGCAGCTTCGGCTCGGGCGCGATGTCTTTTCCATCCCGATCACAAACATCCGGGAATCCTTCAAAATGTCCACGGGGCAGTTCCTGAGCGACCCTGCCGGAAACGAGATGATCATGCTGCGCGGAAAGGCCTATCCCATCATCCGCCTGCACGAGATCCTCGGCGTGCCGAACGCCGTCCGCGACATCGGCGAAGGCATCCTGATCCTGGTGGATACCGGCGACAGGCTTGGGTGTCTGCTCGCGGATGAACTCATCGGAAAATCCCAGGTTGTCGTAAAACCTATTCCTGTATACCTCAAGCAATTCGGCGTCAAGCGGGCAGGCATCTCGGGCTGTTCCATCATGGGGAACGGGGAAATCAGCCTCGTCCTCGATGTGCAAGAACTGTGTCAATGATCCCACTGGACGATGTAGAATTCAAAGAGCTCACCCGCTTCCTCCAGGAAGGCTACGGCATAGACCTCACAAAGAAGCGCCTGCTCGTGCAGGAGCGCCTCGGTCGCTATGTCAAGTCACTCGGCTTTACAGGCTTTTCCGACTATTTTCGCTATGTGCAGCAAGAGAGAGGGGGGCATGAGCTTTCCAAAATGATCGGAAGGCTCACGACCAACCACACGTACTTCATGCGTGAGGAAGGGCATTTTGGCATCTATGAGAGCGCCGTGCTGCCCTGGATCGTGCAGGAACTGGGCGACACCGATCTGCGCGTATGGAGCGCGGGCTGTGCCTCCGGTCCGGAGCCCTACACCCTTTCGATGATCACGCTCGACTACTTCTATCCCCGCGAAGGGCATTCAGGCACCTGCATCCTAGCAACCGACATCTCGGAGGAGACCCTCTTCCGGGCAAGCCGGGGCGTATATAAAGCGGACGAACTCACCGCCCTCCCGGAACAGTGGCGGCAGCGCTATTTCACCCCCACTGAGGACAAGAAGCTGCAGATCACGCAGGCGCTGCGCAAAAACGTCGCCTTCAAATGCCTGAACCTGCTCGACGACTTTGAAGTGAAAAAGCCCTTCCACGCCATCTTCTGCCGGAACGTCATGATTTACTTTGACAACGGGACGAGGGAGACGGTCGTGCAGAAACTGTACGATGCCCTGCGTCCAGGCGGTTGGCTCTTCATTGGACAGAGCGAAACCCTGTCCAATCTCAGACACGGTTTCCACTACGTCTGCCCCTCGGTCTACCGAAAGGGGAGTCGATGATCGAAAATCACTAAGGGAATTGAGGGTGCCTCAGGAGTCCTGCGGCTTGTCGGAAAAATACTCCCGCAGCAGGCGTTTGCCGATGTACATGGCTGTGTCGACCTGCATGGAGATGGCGAGCAGCACGAGGAAGAGTTCGATGGTGTCGTCGTCGTCCGCGCCCATCCCGTGCATGCCGTCCTTGACCGCGTCAACCGTCCCCACCACGCGCTCCGCAGTCTCGACGCGCAGCTGCTTGAAGATCGGCACGAGCTTTTTGTACAGCTCGTAGAATTCGTTCTTCTCGTCCAGCACAGACTCGAAATTCTCGATGAGCGGCTTCATCATCGCCTCAACGTCCTTCTGGCGGTAGGCGATAGAAAGCAGCAGGATCAGCTCGATAAGCACGACGTGGTCGCGGCTGAACCGTCGCTTGTCCGGCGCGGGGAGCAGCCCCTTCTTCACGAAGCTGCTGACCATTGACTTCGTGAGCAACGGATCTTTCCCATAGATGCTGAGCTTGGAACTGATGAACGCAGACACTTGGTCGGCATACAGATCCATGTCCGGAAAGTCCTCCGGCTCAATGATGCTGCCCTCCGCGAATTCCTCCGCGAAGTTCTTCAAAAACTCCTCGTATCTCATACTGTCACCTCAGGCATGCCGCGCAGCATCAGATCAGCTGGCGCTTCTGGTTGACGGGGCGGCTGTCGAGCGCCTTCAGCGAATCGAGCGCCTTGCCCGTTCCGATGGCGACGCAGGACTTGGGATCCTCCGCGATGAAGACCTCGATGCCCGTGCGCTTCTTGATGCGGCGGTCGATGCCGTTCAGCAGCGCGCCACCGCCCGTGATGATGATGCCCGTCGTCGAGATGTCGGCGGCAAGCTCCGGGGGCGTGTTCTCGAGCACTTGGTGCACAGCCTCGCAGATCGTCTGCAGCGGCTCGTCGAGCGCCTCCAGCATCTCCTCCGACGTGACGAGGATGGACTTGGGAAGCCCTGTCACGAGATCCCTGCCCTTGCATTCGAAGGTGACGGACTGCTCGCGCGGGAAGGCTGTCCCGATCGTGAACTTCATCTGCTCCGCCGTGCGTTCGCCGATGAAGAGCTTGTGCTCCTTGCGCATGTACTTGATGATGGCATCGTCGAGGCTGTC
>JAITHG010000311.1 GCA_031280075.1 Eubacteriales Family XIII. Incertae Sedis bacterium
GGCAGCTCATCCCGGAACTCAGCGTCATGGAAAACCTGTTCGGCAGCGAGCTTCCGACCAACCGCTTTGGGCTCATCGACTGGGCAAGGCTGCGCCGGGAGGCAGAGAAGATCATCGCAGACTTCGAAGTCCCGATCTGTCCGGACGACCTCGCCGGCAGCCTCTCCATCGCGCGGCAGCAGATGCTCGAGATCATGAAGGTCTATCGGCGCAATTCCGATGTCATCGCTTTCGACGAGCCGACAGCGCCGCTTACGGAGACGGAGATCAACGTCCTGTTCGGGTTGATCCGCAGGCTGAAGGCGGAGGGGAAGGTCATCCTCTATGTCTCCCACCGCCTGGCGGAGATCTTCGAGGTCGCGGACGACATCGTCGTGCTGAAGGACGGGGCGCTCGCAGGCGCGTTCAAGACAGGGGAGACGGACGAAGCGGAACTGATCCGGACTATGGTAGGGCGGGACATCGGGGATACCTATGCGACGCTGGATCGCAACAAGGAGCACGGGGACATCCTGCTGGAAGTAGAGCATCTGAGCACCCCCTACATCCACGATGTCAGCTTCACACTGCGGCGCGGCGAGGTGCTCGGCTTTGCGGGGCTGGTCGGCGCGGGCAGAACCGAAGTCGCCCGTGCGATCTTCGGCGCAGACCCTGTCCTGTCGGGCGAAGTCCGGCTGGAGGGCAAACCCGTCCGCTTCCGCTCCCCGAGGCAGGCGATCGCGCACGGCGTGGCACTCTGCCCCGAGGATCGGAAGGAGCAAGGACTCGTGCTCCTGCGCAGCATCTACGACAACGCCTGCATGCCCGTCCTCGACAAGCTGACGAGCGGGCTGTTCCTGGATCATGCGAAGCGTGAGTCCCTGACCACGGATGCCGTGGATAAGTACTCCATCAAGACACCGACGCTCGAAAAGATCGTCGTCGAGCTGTCGGGGGGGAATCAGCAGAAAGTCATCCTCGGGCGATGGACCTCCGAGCAGATGAGCCCAAAGCTCCTGATCCTGGACGAACCGACCAAGGGCATCGACGTGGGGACGAAGGCGGAGATCTACCAGATGATCTGCGACCTTGCCAAGCAGGGCATCGGTGTCATCCTCATCTCCTCGGAGCTGACGGAGGTCATCGGGCTCGCGGACACGATCCTCGTAATGAGCAGCGGACGCGTGACGGGGCGGTTGTCCCGGGCGGAAGCGACGGAAGAAGGCGTGCTCGCGCTTGCGATGCAGAACTGAGGGGGCGAGGCTGTGATGGAAAAAGAAACACGCGGAAAGAAATTCCTGAAATCGAAGATGTTTACCCTGCTGCTGCTCGAAGCGGCTCTGATCGTCCTCTTCTCGGTCTGGGCGCGCGCGGTCGGCAACAACTTTTTTGCGTTCAACACGTTTGTGACGCTGCTCGACTCGCTCGTCGTGACTTCCTTCCTCGCCATCGGCGCAGGCTGTCTGCTCGTCTCCGGCGAGATCGACCTCTCGCAGGCGGCGGTGGGCGCGTTCGGCGGTGTGCTGGTGGCGATGGCAGTCAAGTATTGGATGCTGCCCTGGCCGCTCGCCGTGGTCATCACGCTGGTTCTCTGCGGGGCGTTTGGCGCTGTGAACGCTGTGCTCGTGACGAAGTTCAGCTTCCAGTCCTTCATCGCCACCTTGGCGATGGCATCGGTCATTCAGGGCATCATGATGTTTGTGAGCGTGCCGCCAAATTCGACGAGCCCGCAGTCCGTCGTATTTCAGAACGCGGGGCTGAAGTTCATCGGCTCGTACAAGATCCTCGGGCTGTTTCCCTTCGCGATCTTCCTGATGCTCGCTGCCTTCATCGTCTATGGACTGGTGATGAATCGCTCGAAGTTTGGGCTGCGGGTCTACCTCATAGGCGGCAACCCCACCGCGTCGTGGCTGGCGGGCATCGACCCGAAGCGGATGCTGCTCTTCCTCTTTGTCAACTCCGCCATTCTCGGCGGTGTCGCCGGCGTGCTCGCCGCCGCGCGCGCGATGCAGGGCGGGCTTTCGGCGCTAGGGACGGCGCAGTTCACGGGCTTGACGGCAGCCGTGCTCGGCGGCATCTCCTTCGGCGGAGGCACGGGCGGGCTCGGCGGAGCCTTCGTGGGGCTCGTCATCATCAATACCTTCCAGGCGGGGATGGCGATCGTGAATGTCAGCCCGTTTTGGACGAACGCGTTTTCGGGGCTCATCCTGCTCATCGCGCTCGTCATGGACTATTTCAGCAAGCGCTCGAGCGGCGTTTCCCTGCACTGACGGAAAGGAGCGATCTTCATGACCAAGCCATCCTTTATAGAAAAGCTCCTTCGGTCAAGGGCAGCCCTGCTCTGGGTGATCTTGGCGGTGCTCGTCCTCTTCATGTGCCTGAAGACGAGCAATGTGCTGAGCGGGGGCGGCATCGGCTCGATGTTCAACTCCGGCTTCATGGTCGAGGGCAATCTGCGCAGCATCTTCCTGAACATCGTCGTGCAGGGCATGATGCTCGTCGGACTCACCTGCCTGATCATCGGCGGTGAGATCGACCTCTCCGTCTCTGGGCAGGCGACGATTTCGGCGATGCTGTTCGCCCATCTGTGCACGAGCTTCCCGGACATGCCGTGGGGTGTGGCGCTGCTCGCCTGCATCGCCTTCGGCGTGCTCATCGGTCTCTTCTACACCTTCCTCGTGAACGTGCTGAAATTCATGTCCTTCATCGCGACCATCGGCATGGCATCGCTGCTCGCGGGGCTTGCGAACGTCTGGACGAACGCGAACGTCGTCCCTATCACGCGTGGCAGTTTCAACGATCTCGGCATGAAGGCGTTCTTCGGGCGCTTCCCGCTGCTCTTCGTCGTCATGCTCGTCCTCCTCGTGCTCGCCGGCTTCATGATGTCGCACACGAGGTTTGGCCGCAGGATCTACATGCTCGGCGGCAACCGTCAGGCTGCGCGCCTGACAGGCCTGAACCCGAACCGCATCCGCATGCGGCTCTTCATCCAGAACAGCGTCCTCGCCGCGCTCGCGGGCGTGATGTGGGCGGCGCAGATGAAGCAGGCCAGCCCGACGGCGCTCACCTCGTCCCTGCCGGACTTGACCGCCATCACGGCCGCCATCCTGGGCGGTGTCGCCTTCATGGGCGGCAAGGGCAACCTCGCGGGCGCGTTTGCAGGCATGCTGCTGCTGAACGTGTTCTCGAACATGCTCACGATCCTGCGTGTGCCGACCTACTGGAACATCTCCGCACAAGGGGCACTGCTCATCATCGCACTGGTTCTGGATCACGTCAGCAACACGCAGAGCCTGCGCAGCTTGCGGAAGCAGTCGGCTCTGGCCGGCGCGGCCTACGAAAGCAGTCAGCCCTAGCCCGCGCATCGGACGCACCATGGAAGCTGCCCGTGCGTGCAAAATATCTTATTGCTCCGACAGCTAAACCTTGGACAGTCGCACCGTCCAGCACGCCGTCCTGCTGCGTTGCAAAGCCTCGCAATACCGCCAGTATTGCTGTGTTTTGCGCCTTGCATGCCGGTGTGCTGAACACCGCTTTGTGTCCAATGCTTAGCTGCCGGAGCAACACATAGAACCATAGCACGTCCACAAATAAAAAATATTATAAAATTGTCGCAATATCATCCTTGTGGAGTATAATAAATATGAGCCTGTTATTCCTGAAGGGGGAAGGGAAAGGGAAAGGGAAAGGGATGGAAAGAGAGGCACTGCTCAAAGCGTGCATTGCAGACAGGGATATTTTCAAGGATGTGAACCATGAAGCGCTCGGGGCGCTTGGCATCCGGCTGGGAAACAAGCCGGATGCCTGCCTGCGTTGCCACGATCTGTACCAGGATCCGGACAGTGTGCTGTATGGTGGCGGCCCGGTGGAGGTGGCAGGACTGTCGGTCACTTGGCAGGCAGACGGCGGCATTCGAGGAGGTGGACCGGCTCTACAGGCAGAACGTGGTGCCCTTCGAGAATACGGACGACGAATACGCGCTCATGGCGCGTGGCATCCAGGCCCGGCAGAGCAGTGTTTTCGAGGACCTGTTTGGCGGGCTGGCAGACGCGGCCGTTGGGATCAAGGACTTCTCTGTCGGCGTGTCGACCGTCACGGGCGTGAAGACGCCAGGCTTCGCAGACGACATCTGAGATCCCTGTGAGGCGCAGAAATATGCGGAAGATGGGGGAGGCACTGTCGAAGCGGTATGCGGAAAACGCGGAAGGGGTGGTACATTACGTCAACCCGACGAGGTCGCCTGGAGCGATGTGGAAGATGGAAAAGAAAATCCTGAAAAAGCGGATGGAAAGCGGGGATGTGACCCGCATAAACCGTGTGAAAATAGAAAAAACGAAAAAGCTTTAGGCAGAAAGTTGCAAGAAATGGGCAAGAAGCGAGAAGACATCGGAGACGGGCACAGCGAAACATTCATGGCGTTCAGGAATTGGGTCGCGTCCATAAAGGTAGCGGAGAAGATCTCCTTCTACTGGCCGTACCTGTTCCACGCGATACACGACTGGGAGCGCGACGAGGCGGAGGACCTCATATACTCGACCTTCGTGCGGAGGCGCCACCCGGACTTCGCCAAGTACATGCCGCAGCTCAGGAACTATGACGGCATGGCTGCCCTGCGGGGGGCGCTGTCCTCCGCCGTTCTGGAGAAATATGTCCGCATAAAGATCGCCGCCGTGCTGTACAACGAGACAGGGGACGCGCAGTACCTGCGCGTGTTTGAGGAGGCATACGGGCTCGCGGAGAGATGGTCTGGCAGGTTCGGCATAGCGGGGGAACTGAAGCGGCTGTGTCTGGACGCTGCCGTGTTCGACCTGCTGGCGAAGATATACGTAGGGGACGGAGACGGGGCGGAGATATACGCAGGGGACGAGGACGGAACGGAGATATACGTAGGGGACGGAGACGGGATGGTGCGCAGCCTGGCATGCGACGGGCTCCTGTACTGCAAAGGCTACCTCGACAGGGATCTGGGTTGGGACGCGAGGAAAAGGGAGTGCCGGGACAGGGAAAGCATGCTTGCGCTCTTCGAGACGGAGGACATCGAGGAGCGCCGTGCGCTCGTGGAGAGGCTGCGGGCGGACACGGCCCAGGATGCCTGGGGCGGGCGCGTGCCCGCCCAATGGGCATGGCTCGAGAGGCTCTTCCCCGAGTGGGGCACCGACGACGGGGATGCCCCAGGGGCAGTGGGGCGGCACGTGGGGCACACCCCCGCCAGGGTGCACTATTCCCCGCCGCCGAGGATCAAGGGCGAGTTTGGGTACAGGAGGAAGGGATTTTGCTGAACAAGGGAACGAAGGCGATGCCGGGC
>JAITHG010000059.1 GCA_031280075.1 Eubacteriales Family XIII. Incertae Sedis bacterium
GGAAAAAAATGGAAATTACAAAATCTGGAAACATAGACAGGAGGAAAATTATGGAAGCAGCAACCCTGCGGTTCTTCATGCCCATGCAGCCGCCGACCGCCACCGCACAGACCCACGCCGTCACCGTGCGCAGAGGCAAGCCCGTCTTCTTCGACCCGCCCGGGCTCAAGGACGCAAAAGCCAAGCTCGCCGCACACCTCGCCCGGCACGCGCCAGGCGAACCCTTCACCCAGCCCGTCGAGCTCCTCGCCATGTGGTGCTTCGACTCGGGCGGCAGACACCCCGACGGCGGCTGGAAGGCGACGCGCCCCGACACCGACAACCTCCAGAAAGCCCTCAAGGACGCAATGACCAAGCTCCGCTTCTGGACAGACGACGCACTCGTGGCACGCGAGACCTGCGAGAAGCGCTGGGCGGACACCCCCGGCATCCTCGTCCAGGTCAGCCCTCTCGAAGGCGGCACACCATGAGCGCGCGCTTCCCCATCGCCCTCTCGCTGGATGAGCTGCTCGCCGTCCTCGCTGCCCTCAGCAAGGACACCGCACCCGAGGTGCGCCCCCTGTACCTGCGCCTCGCCGCCGACTACGAAAGCCTCCACCGGGCACTGGCGCAGGACGAGCCCCAAAATCGCCCCACAGCGCCTCCCGCGCGAGCGTGGGTTGACCCAATACCGACGCAAAAGCCCGCGAAAAGTGGTGTTTTGGGGCAAATCGGGCTATCTGGTGCGCACCCCCGGGACACGGAAAGGGGCACGCCATGACGGCAAGGGAAACGCTGCTGGCGCACAGGGCGCTCCGCCTCACCATCGCACGCAAGGCGCTCGACGTGGAGTACGCCATGACCAGGGCACAGGACGCTGGCTCCGCGACACTCGGAGGCATGCCACGACAAGCCCCCGTACGCGACCGCATGGGCGACGCGGTCGCCGAAAGCGTAGACCTGGCAAGGGAATGGGCGACCCTGCTGCGGGATGCGGAGGACGAATGGGGGCGCATCTCCTCCATGGTGCCCGATGGCATGCCGCCCGCACTTCAGACGCTGCTCACCATGCGCTACCGGTTCGCCCTAGGGTGGGGCGAGGTCGCTCGTGCTATGGGCTGCTCCGTCAGGCACGCCATCAGGCTGCACGGCGATGCCCTCGGTTTTTTCTCGCAGCCCCCTTGACATGTCACTCCCATCCGTGCAAAAATGGTATTGGTGACAGGTGCCCCTGATGCAAGGGGCGCCTTTTTTGTTGCCTCCTTTTCGTTGGTGTGGCGCTGTGCGCCGGGTTGGATGGCGGGATACGTTGATTCTTTGGATTTTGAGAGGTTGTATGATGTGGCCGATGGGACGATCACAAAACAGCAGAGCGCATATATTCGCGAACGCCTTGCGGGCAAGTCCCAGCGCAAGGCGTATATGGCGGCGTTCCCGTCCAGGCGATGGTGGAAGCCTTCCACCATCGACCAGTACGCATGCCGCCTCGAGGCAGATGGCAAGATTTCGGCAAGGCTGGCGGAAGGAAAGCGCAAAATCCTTGAGCTGGCGGTGTCCGATGGCATCGTCCGGGGCGAGGATGTCATCCGCGAGCTTGCACGCGTCGCCTTCGCCAACACCGCAGACTTCGTTCGCGTGGAGCGGCGCAAGGGCACCGATATCCTCGGCAACGAGGTCGAGTACAGCGCCGTCGAGATCGTCCCCACGGACGAGGTCAGCGAGCACGCGCTTCCTGCACTGGCAAGCGTCAAACAGGGGGCGAACGGCATCGAGATCAGGTTGCACCCCAAGGTGCCTGCGCTCGTCAAGCTCGGCGAGCACCTCGGGCTGTTCGACAGCGCAGGGTGGCAGGACGACGGGCAGGACGACGGGTTCATGGACGCGCTGAAGGGGCAGGTGGAGGACATATGGGACGAATAGGCACGCAGGGCATGCGCTCTGCGTTTTCTTTCCGCCCCTTCAGCCGCAAGCAGAAAAAAGTGCTCACGTGGTGGATGGGCGGCTCGCCTGTGGCACACATGGACGGCATCGTAGCGGACGGCGCAGTGCGGTCAGGCAAGACGCTCTCCATGGCGCTCTCCTTCGTCCTCTGGGCGATGGAGACCTTCGACGGGCAGGCGCTCGGCATGTGCGGCAAGACCATCCTGTCCTTCCGCCGCAACGTCCTGTCCTTCCTCGTGCCCATGCTGGGCTCCCGGGGCTTCCGCACGGCGTACAACCGGTCGGACAACCGCCTCGAGGTCTCGCGCGCCGGGCGCGTGAATTTCTTCTGGCTGTTCGGGGGCAGGGACGAGCGTTCGCAAGACCTCGTCCAGGGCGTGACGCTCGCGGGCGTGCTCTTCGACGAGGTCGCACTGATGCCGGAGAGCTTCGTCAACCAGGCGACCGCGCGCTGCTCTGTGGACGGGGCGCGGCTGTGGTTCAACTGCAACCCCGAAGGACCGATGCACTGGTTCAAGCGCGGCTGGCTGGACAAGGCGGAGCAGAAGCGCCTTGTTTACCTGCACTTCACGATGGACGACAACTTGAGCCTTTCGCCCGCAGTCAAGGCGCGTTACCACGCGATGTACGATGGCGTGTTCAGGCGCAGGTACATCGACGGCGAGTGGGCGGTCGCCGAGGGCGTGATCTATGACATGTTCGACCCGGCGCGGCACGTCCTTGCGCAAGTGCCCACGCAAAAGGCGATAGATCCCGGCGCGGGGCGCTACGTCAGCGTGGATTACGGCACGCAGAACGCGACCGTGTTCCTCCTGTGGGAGCGCGAGGCGGAGGGCGCACGCCGATGGGTGTGCATGAAGGAGTACCGCCACAGCGGGCGGGAAAGCGGGCGGCAGCGGACGGATGCGGAGTACGCGGACGACCTTGACGCATGGCTGCCGAAAGACAGCGACGGCAAGGCGCTCCCCGTCACGTGGGTCATCGTGGATCCGTCGGCCGCAAGCCTCATCGCCGAGCTCAAGCGCAGGGGGCACGTGGTCAGGCACGCGGACAACAGCGTGCTCGACGGCATCCGCCTCACGCGGACGTTGCTGGGACTGGGCGAGATCGTCTTTGCGCCGGGCTGCACTGGCACCGTCGCCGAGTTCGGCACCTACGCATGGGACGCAAAGGCGGCGGAGCGCGGCGAGGACGCGCCGATGAAAGAGGCTGACCACTGCATGGACGCGCTCCGGTACTTCGTGCAGACGAAAGTGCGCAGGGAGCGCAAATGGAGGGATTCATAGGCAATGTTCGATGGCATCGTGGGATTTGCAAGGAGGGTGATGGGCATGCTGATGCCAAGACATACGATCGAGCGCGTAGTGGGGCAGAGCGCCCTCTCCGACGCAATGCTGGAGCGGATGGGGCTGTGGGAGGCAATGCTTGCCGGCACAGCCCCATGGACTGACCCCGACAAGGTGGTCTCGCTACGGCTCGAGTCCGGCATCGTGCAGGACTTCGCGGACGTGTGCCTCTCGGAGATGGAGGGCGGCGTGTCCGACGCGGAGCTCGACGAGGCGTTCCAGCTGGCGGTCAGGGGGCTGGGCAGCGAGCTGCAGGACGGGCTTGCGCTCGGCTCAATGGCGATCAAGCCGCTGGGCTACGCGCCCGGCGTGGACTACGTGACACCCGACCGGCTCATCCCCGTCCGCTTCGACGGATGGCGGCTCGTGGATGTCGTGTTCCTCGACCGCCGCCCCGCCCCGCAGGCTGGGCAGCACTTCGTCCGCTGCGAGCGGCACACGCTCGACGGCGAGGTGCTGACGATCACGAACCGGGCTTTCCGGGCGCAGGAGGGCACTGCGGAGCTTCTTGGCGAGGTGCCGCTGGACAGCGTGCCGGACTGGGCGCGCATCGCCCCTGAGGCGAGCTTCTCGGGCGTGGAGCGCCCGGTGTTCGGGTACTTCCGGACACCGCTGAAGAACCGGGTGGACGGCAGCCAGCTCAGCGTGAGCGTCTACGACAGCGCGGCGGCGCTCATACAGGACGCGGACGAGCAGTACGGGCGGCTCGTCTGGGAGATGCAGGGCGGCGAGCTTGCCGTACACGTGGACCCCTCCGCGATGCGGTACAGCGACAGGCAGGACAGGCTGTCGGATCGGCTTTACAAGATGCTCGACGTGGAGCAGGGCGAGCACAAGGGGCTTTATTCAGTCTTCTCCCCCGTCCTGCGCGACGAGTCGCTGTTGAACGGGCTGAACGCCATCCTGCGCCGCATCGAGTACGCGGTGGGGCTGTCCTACGGCGACCTGTCCGACGTGCAGGAAGTGGCAAAGACAGCGACGGAGATCGCCATGAGCAAAGCGCGGAAGTTCCAGACAGTCAAGGCGATCGAGCGCAACTTGCGCGACTGCCTCGACGACCTCGTGTACGCCTTCGCCTTCTGGCGGCGCAAGGCGACGAGCGGCTACGAGTTCGTCTGCGAGTTCGCGGACAGCATCCTGACGGACGACGAGTCGGTCAACGCCGGGATGCGTGAGGACGTGGCGGCGGGCATCATACGCCCCGAGAAGTACATCGCGAAGAAGTACGGCGTGGACGAGGAGACAGCCGCCCGCGAGTGGATGCCGCAGCAGCAGGCGGCTGACTGATGCTGACACCGGAACAGCTGGCAGGGCTGCCCGATGAGGTCGTAGCCCTCTTCCGCGACCTCGAGGAGTTCGTCATTGGCGACATCGCCCGCCGCATCGGCAAGGCGATGGACATGACCGCGACCGCCGACGGACAGATCGCCATCGCCCGCGCCGCAGGCTTCGACATGCGGGACGTGGAGGCGCGCATCCGCAAGACGGCAGAGTTGGCGGAAGAGCGCGTGGCGGAGGTCATGGAGAAGGCGGCGCAGGTCTCCGTGCAGGCGGAGAACGTCCTGTACTCCCTTGCCGGCAAGGGGACGGCGAACATCCTCTCCCCTGCCCTGTCCGCACTTCTGCACGAGGGCATCGCGCAGACGCAGGGGGAGCTGCGCAACCTCACGCAGTCGCTCGGGTTCGCCGAGAAGGGCAAGGACGGTGTGAGGCGCTGGCTGCCTGCCGCGCAGATGTACCAGACGGAGCTCGACCGAGCGCTGGCGCGGGTGCGCTCGGGGGCGTGCGACCGCAGGACGGCGGTGCGTTCGGCGGTGGAGAACCTCGCGAAGTCGGGGCTGTCGCCCAAAGTGACGTTCGAGACCGGGCACAAGGACAAGCTCGACGTTGCGGTGGCTCGTGCGGTGCGCACGGGCACAAACCAGATGGCCGCCCGCATGACGGAACACGTCATGGGCGAGCTGGGCGCGGAGTACGTCGAGACATCGGCGCACCCCGGGGCGCGCCCGTCCCACGCGGCGTGGCAGGGGAAGGTGTTCCATGTGGGCGGCGACGTGGACGGCTACCCGGACTTCGAGTCCTCGACCGGCTACGGCGACGTGGCGGGGCTGTGCGGGGCGAACTGCCGCCACAGCTTC
>JAITHG010000065.1 GCA_031280075.1 Eubacteriales Family XIII. Incertae Sedis bacterium
ATTGACGAAGGAGAGGGAAATCGTAAAGGTCATCGCGGTCCCGGACAAGTTGGTCAACATCGTGATGAAGTGAAAACAAAAAACAACAAGAACAGTAGCATAATAAAGAAACTATAGCAAAGTCACAGTCCATCCCCGCCACAGAGCGGCCGGACATCGAAATGAGGAAAGAACAGGATATGGCAAGAAAAAGCATACGCCCCGCCGGAGACATGAAGGTCACGCACGACTTTCGCAAGACTTCCACGGAAGAGGGCACAAAAACTGCGGCGACGAAAGCCGCGACATCAACTGCATCATCGACATCTCCACGGCGGTCCCGAAACAAGTCGGTGACCTCAACCGAAGCAGCCACACCAGCCGCGTCTCAGCCCGAAGCGGCTGCACCGCAGAGTTCGTCGCGCAGGCGGGGTGGGGCGCAGAACGCGCCCGCTTCCTCTAGGCGCGGCACGGGGCGGACAGCTGCATCAAAGGCAGCCACGCCCCAGAATTCAGCCAATGCCTCCAAAGGAGGCACGAGAGGCAGGTCTAGTGCCGCCGCCTCCGCAGACGGAAGGGGTGGCAGATCCTCTTCTGGCAGGAAGGCACCGAAGGCGGCCGCAAACACACTGCGCATCGTTCCGCTCGGTGGGCTGAATGAGATCGGAAAAAACATGACAGCGCTCGAATACGGGGATTCCATCCTGCTCATCGACTGCGGCATGTCCTTTCCGGAGGACGAGATGTTCGGCATCGATGTCGTCATCCCCGACTTTGATTATCTGGAACAGAACAAGAAGAAGCTCAAGGCCCTCGTCATAACGCACGGGCATGAAGACCACATCGGCGGTGTCCCATACCTGCTCAAGAGGATGAATGTGCCCGTCTACGGGACAGGGCTGTCGCTCGGTCTCATCGAGAGCAAGCTGGCCGAGCACGGGATCAAGGGCGACCTGCGTCGGGTCAATGCAGGGCAGAAGCTTTCGCTCGGTCATTTCAAGGTGGAGCTGATCCACACGACGCACTCGATTGCGGATGCCCTCTGCCTCGCCATCACGACCCCCGTAGGAACCGTCTTCCACACCGGGGACTACAAGATCGACTACACGCCGGTGGATGGGGAGCACATCGACCTGCAGAAGCTGGCTGAGATCGGCAGCAAGGGCGTGCTCCTGCTCATGTCGGACAGCACCAATGCCACGCGCAAAGGTCACACCGACTCCGAGCAGAAGCTCACTTCCATCATGGACAATATCTTCCGCGACACGAAGTCCCGCATCATCATTGCGACCTTCGCCTCGAACATCCACCGCGTCCAGACAATCATCAACGCTGCAGCCGCCCACAAACGCAAAGTGGCGCTCTCCGGCCGCAGCATGCTGAAGGTACTCGACATCGCCATGGACATGGGCTATGTCAAGATTCAGAAGAACCAGCTTGTGAATCTGGATGAGATCCGCAAGATCCCCGACAAGGAGCTCGTCGTCATCACCACAGGCAGCCAAGGCGAACCGATGTCCGCACTCTCGCGCATCGCATCGGGGGCGCATCGGGAAATCAGCGTCAAGCGGGGCGACAAGATCGTCCTGTCCTCAAGCCCCATCCCCGGCAATGAAAAGTCGGTCTCCAACATCGTCAACCGTCTGCTTGAACTGGGTGCGGATGTCATCTATTCGGACATCGCTGACATCCATGTATCCGGGCACGCCTGCGAAGATGAACACAAGCTCATGCTCTCGCTCATCAAGCCGCAGTACTTCATGCCTGTGCACGGTGAGGTGCGGCACCTGCGTCGGCACGCAGCCATCGCCGAAGAACTGGGCTGGCCCAAAAGCAGCGTGTTTCTCCTGAGCAACGGGGACGCGCTCGACATCGCAGCAGAAGGGCAGCCGAAGTTTCATAAGGGGGTTGCGGAAGCGGAGCCGGTGTTTGTGGACGGACTTGGCGTGGGCGACATCAGTTCCCTCGTCCTTCGCGACCGGAAGCAGCTCTCCGAGAGCGGGCTCATCATCGTCATGGCGACCGTGGACAGCGTGACAGGCAAGATCCTGTCCGGTCCAGACATCGTCTCGCGCGGCTTCGTATATGTGCGGGACAACGAGGATCTCATGGAAGAGCTGCGCGAAGTGGCCTCGGACAAACTCCTCTCCCTCGAAACCAAGGGCGGTGGAGACTACAGTACGCTGAAGAACGGTGTCCGCGATGAACTGAAACGCTACATCTTCCGCAAGACGAAGCGCAACCCGGTCATCCTGCCCATCTTCATGGAAGCATAAGGAAAGGGTCATAATATTGTTATGGTAAACGTACATGACAAAGCGCACGAATTAGCGCAAGCGATTCGACAGTCGGAGGAATATACAACCTACATCGCGGCGAAGGAACGCGCCTCGCAGAACGCAGAGCTGGCGGACTCCCTGAACGATTTTCGGGAAAAGCAGTTCGACATCCAGCGCCGCCAGCTGGCAGGCGAGCAGCCCGGTCCCGAGACCCTCGAGCAGATGCAAAACCTCGCGCAGATCCTGATGCGCGACCCCTTGGCGGCGGAGTACCTGCAGGCGGAGATGCGTTTCACCCTCATGGTGAACGACGTGTACGGCATCTTGGCGGAGGCGGTGCAGTCGTAAGAGACGATGGACGGTTTACAGAATGGAGATTCCATTCTGGATGACCGGCAGCATCGCTTCCTCAAACCGCAGGTCATAGTCATAGCCCTCACTGGCCGAAGTGAAGTCTGCCGTACAGAGCAGAAAGTTCGTTTCGCCCGTAAAAAGGATCGCCGTGCCGACCCTGACTTCCGTACTTTTGACCAGTGAGCGCACCCTTGCTTCGCCATACCATTCGGAAAACGTCTGCGTGTCGGACGCGTACGCTACTGCAACATCCGCGCCATCCTGGCTGAATGCGTCTTCAAACCCCGTCGGCAGCGTCCAAGGCAACGTATCCTCTTGGGCGTTGTTTGCGTTATCGAGTGCACCGCAGCGCCAGGCGATCAGCCTGCAGCCGTTTTCATGCACAAAGACATAGTCTGCCCGGCCGTCCGCAACCAAAACCGAGTCCGAGATCATTGTCCAAGTGCCGTCCAAAACGATCCCCGTGGCGTCGTCCATCCAGGCAACGACGGACGCTTCGTCAGCGGATACGGTGGGACCGGAGGGGAGTGTATCGATCCACTCCGTCTCCTCCGTCTCCGATGGCAGGCTTGTGATCAACAGGTTGATTGCGGTG
>JAITHG010000124.1 GCA_031280075.1 Eubacteriales Family XIII. Incertae Sedis bacterium
AGCTGAACATGCCCGTCGCAGTGGTCGGCTGCCGCACGGTGCGCGACCGCGATCTGCTCGCGCTCAGCTCCCGCAATGAGCGGCTCTCTGCGGAAGAGCGCGAGGCGGCAGGCTGCCTCGTGCGGGCGCTGATGAAGGCCTGCACGGCGCTTTCGTATGCGGATGCTGGCGTGCCGGCGGTCGCGGGTGGCGCGGCGACTGACGGGCGCAGCGATGCTGTGGGCTACGGGGTCGATGGCGATGCCGGGATCGGCGCGGATGGCGCAGCGACTGGCGGGCGCGGCGATGCTACTGGCGCTGCCGGCGCGGCGGCGGATGGAGCGCGGGGCATCGACATAGGCGCACTGCGTGCGGGCATGGTGCAGCTCATCGAAAGCGAGCCGCTCGCGCGTCTCGACTACGCGGAGGTCCTGGACGGCGACACCTTCCTCCCCCCGGACGCGGATACGAACAACGTGCTCTTTGCCGTCGCCGCCTGGTTTGGCGCAACACGGCTCATCGACAACATGACATACAAAAGGAACGGACATGAATATGGATGCCCTTGCTGCACTTGACACAACCACCAACACACTTCGCATAGGCTTCCTCGGCGCGGGGAAGGCAGGCTGCTCCTTGGGGCGGTATATCGTGGAGCGCCTTGCAGGGGCATGCGATCCGGCTGCGCCTGCGCTGGAAAGCGCCTTGGCGGGCAGCCTTTCCCCTGCACTGCTTTCCGGCGATGGCGACAGTTCTTCTGCGCATGCATCAGCCTGCACCCCCGTAAAGCTTTCGGGCTACGCCAGCAAGACCTATGCGTCTGCACAGGTCGCAGCGCGCGTCACAGGCGCTCCTGCCTTCGAAGACGCTGTCTCCCTGCTGCGTGCCTCCGACATCCTGTTCATCAGCGTGCCCGACGGCGCAATCCGCCCCGCATGCGAATCGCTTGCCCAAGCCTGTCAGGAGGAATGCTTGACGCTGGACGGGAAGCTCGTGGGGCACCTGAGCGGCAGTCTGTCCTCCGGGGAACTGGACTCGGCAGCTGCGCTCGGGGCGCACACCTTCTCTCTGCATCCAGCCTGCGCCTTGCCGGACAGGGAGCATGGCTGGGAGGGGCTGCCCCATGCCCTCTTCGCTTTTGAAGGGGAGCAAGCAGCGCGGGAGAGAGTCCGGCCGCTGACAGATCTGCTGGGAAACCAAGTCGGGGAAATCGGCAGGGAGCACAAGACGCTCTACCACGCCGCCTGCGTGTTCCTCAGCAACCTCGGAGTAGGGCTCGCCGCAAAAGGGCTGGATCTTCTGTCAGGCTGCGGTCTTGACGAAGCCTTCTCCACCGGACTGCTGCAGACCCTCTACCTGAACAACGCGGGCAACGTGGCACGGACAGGTCCCACAGCTGCCCTGACCGGCCCCGCCGAACGCGCGGACGCACAGACCATGCGCGGACACATGGCAGCCTTGACGTCCTTCGGTGACGAGGATGCCCTGCGCGTCTACAAGGAGATGTCCGGCGTGCTGCTCACCCTGGCACAAAAAAAACATCCCGAATGGAAGGAAGGGTGCGCCCAAGCCCTGCGAGACGAGCTCTTCCCACACTGACGCCAATCGCGCGGCAGGGCAAATCCTTGCGGCACCCGCCAACCGTGGATGCAGACTGGCGGCAAGCAGAGCGCCTAAAGTACGTGCCAAAAGATGGCTCTCGCACATGATTTACCTTGGCTAAATGTGCGCGGCGGCATGATTTCCCTTGGAAAAATGTGTGTGCAAACCAGAATTTACCTTGACAAAATGTGCACATTCACATAGAATTACCTTCACGAAACGTGGAGGGCTGCTATATGCAACGATTCTTGATGGACAATCTGATTGCCTGGAAAAACAAGCCAAACCGGCAACCGCTCATCCTAAAAGGGGCGCGGCAAGTCGGTAAGACCTGGCTTTTGCATGAGTTTGGCAAGACCGCTTTTTCTGATGTGTTGTCGGTCAACATGGAAAATGCGCCCGGTCT
This sequence comes from Eubacteriales Family XIII. Incertae Sedis bacterium, assembly GCA_031280075.1. The sequence continues at coordinate 1,988 of JAITHG010000124.1, forward strand.
CAAGGAAGCCTTTGACGGGGACATTGCGCCGAGGCGCATTCTCGATTTGCTCGGTGCGCTGCATGGCAAGCAGATCAAGCCACAGGAGACGCTGATCATCCTGGATGAGGTACAGGAGATTCCCCGGGCTTTGACTGCGCTGAAATATTTCGCAGAACAAACACCCGAATACCCGATCTGCTGCGCCGGGTCGCTGCTCGGTGTCGCGCTGCACAGCGGCACTTCCTTCCCTGTCGGCAAAGTGGACTTCCTCGCCTTGCAGCCTATGAATTTCGAAGAATTCCTGTTGGCGAACGGCGAAGAGGCATTGGTCGAGTACGTGCGGGAGGGCGGCATCCGCGAAATCCCGCTACCGATCACGGAAAAACTCTCGGATTATCTGAAGCAATATTTCATCGTCGGAGGCATGCCGGGCGCAGTCGCCTCTTGGTTGGAAACGAGGGACTATTCCAGTGTGGAGGCACGGCAGCGCGACATTCTCGAAACCTATGAGAATGACTTTTCCAAGCACGCCCCCAAGAACGTCGTCCCCAAACTGCGGCACCTGTGGAACAGCATTCCGTCGCAGCTGGCGAAAGAGAACAAAAAATTCGTCTATGGACTCGTGCGGGAAGGGGCGCGGGCGCGCGACTTTGAGGAGTCCTTGCTCTGGCTGCTTGACAGTGGTCTCCTCCGGAAAGTGGGACGCATCACAAAGGCAGCAATGCCGCTGAAGGCCTACGAGGATATGCGGGCATTCAAACTGTACCACCTCGATGTGGGTCTGCTCCGCATGAAAAGCGGGCTGCCCCCGCAAATCATTCTGGACGGTGCGAAGCTGTTCGAGGAGTTCAAAGGCGCGCTCACAGAGCAGTTTGTCCTCTCTGAACTCGAATGCATGCCCTCTGTCCGGAGCATCCACTACTGGACATCCGAAGCGACCGCAGAAGTGGATTTCGTCTTTGCGGACGACAGGGACATCTACCCCGTGGAGGTCAAATCGGGCGGGAACCTGCGGGCAAAAAGCCTGCGGGTGTATCGGGACAAATACAGCCCGCCTATCGCCATCCGTGCATCGTTGTCGAACCTGCGGCTGGACGACGGGCTGCTGAACATCCCCCTGTACGCGCTGTTCTGCCTAGAGGACTGCCTGCAAAACTAGTAAAGCAATCGTGCTCGGACGCTCTTGTTGATGGTCTATTCCGCACAAAAACTTTGCACGCCTTCTACTTAATTATTTGATGCGGGAGACTGCTTTTCCAAAACAGAATTGACCTTGGCAATATAGTTTTTTGCAGAAAAAGCATTTCCGTTCAATCTTCTGTAATACAAATAAAAG